>JAVCCG010000089.1 GCA_030765605.1 Candidatus Alcyoniella australis | reverse complement strand
AGGACGTGCGTCTGGTCGCGCCGCCGGTGTCCAAACGCGAGGGCTGCGACCTGGCGCTGGAGTTCAACGCGGTGGAGCAGTTGTCGATCCGGCGCGAGCTCGAGCGAACGCGGGTCGAATTCATCGGCATCGAGCTGATCCAGGACAATGCGCCGCAGCCCCTGCAATTGGTTCAGCACGAACGCTTCGGCGACTGCGTGATGGTCAGGGCGGCGAACATGAAGCTGACCTTTGACAGCGTCAGCGGGCGGATCGTAAACATCTCCGGCGGCGGCTGCCCGGACGTGCCGTACCTCTACGCGATGCTCGTTGGCCAAGATCTGCACACGGCGCAGCCGCCCCGAGAGCTGGGGCACACGCTGTGTGCGCTGATGCTCGACCGCGCTTTCCAGCACGCGCGCGAGCTGGCCGGGGAGGCCTGAGATGTTGCTGGTCTGCGGAACGATCCCTCACGAGCGCTCCGAGCCGATCTTGGGCCCTGCGGTGCTGGACAACGGAACGCTGGTGGTGGGCGACCTGCGAATTCCCTGCGGACAGGGGACCGCGGCGATGATCAGTGCGGCCTGCGCTGTAACTCAGCATTTGGGAATCGACCCGCCCCACGCGCTGTTGGCGGGCGATATCGGCCAGGGCAAGGGCAGCCGCGCGCTCTACCGTTACCTCTCGCAACACATACGGCACATCGCGCCGCAAGTGCTCTGCCTGCACTACATGCTGCCGATCGTCACGCTGATCAAGCAGCTCGAGGCGCAAATCGAGCGCTGCAAGCAGCGTCCGCTGCTGCTGGCCGACGCCGGGGCGATGTACGCGGCCAAGGCTGCGGGGCTGGCGCGCCGTTTCGACGTGTTTACGCCCGACCGTGCGGAGTTGGCGTTTCTGGCCGACCCGCGGGCCGACCATCCGGCCTACATTGCCGAGCATCTGATCTACGATTGTGCGGCTGATCCGGCCAAGCAGATCGCCCGGGCCTACAAAGAGGGGAACGCCCCGCAACTGACCCTGATTAAGGGGGCCGAGGATCTGGTGGCTCGCGCCGGGGTGATCCAGGCGCGTATCGACTCGCCCAACGTCCCGCAGATGGAGGCGGTCGGCGGCACCGGCGATACGATCACCGGCCTGCTGGCGGCGCTGCTGTACGCCGGGCTCGAGCCGCACGAGGCGGCGATCATCGCGGCCAAAGCCAACCGCGCGGCAGGCAGCCACGCTGCAATGCAGGTCGACTCCAGCATCGTCAAGCTGATCCAAAGCCTGCCTGAAGTACTCAACGAAAACCTCTGCGCCTGGTCGGGCGTATGCACCGTTTAATGTGGAGAATGAAATGATCGAAATCGATGCCAGGGGGCTATCGTGCCCGATCCCGGTTGTTAGAACGCGCCAGGCGATGAAGGACGATCCCAAGTCCGAGCTGAGCGTGCTGGTCGACGAGATGACCCAAGTTGAAAACATCACGCGCCTGGGCCGCAGCAACGGCTACCAAGTCCAGGTGCAGCAGGCGGACGACGCGTACAAGCTAATCCTTAAACCAATATGATTGGTGGGGACAAAGGTCGAGATATCGATCTTTGTGTGTAGGCTCGCCATGTGGCGGCTCGAAGCCGCCCCCGCGAGCGTTTACCAAATAATGTTATCCAACATTATTCGCTGAACTGCAGCTTGTACTTGGAGATCAGGCGGTGGAAGCTCTGGCGCGGCATGTCGGCCAGCTTCGAGGCCTTGGTCACGTTGCCGTTGGCCAGGCTCAGGTAGTGACGCAGCATGCGCACCTCGAACTCGGAGATCGTGCGTTCCTTTAGTTCGGCGAACGAGGACTGCGCGATCTGCGCCTGCGGTTTCTGCGCCAGGTGCGGCGGCATGTCCTGCATGGTGATCAGGTCGCCCTGGCACAGGGCGATGGCGCGCTCGATGAAGTTCTGCAGCTCGCGCACGTTGCCCGGCCAGTCGTAGGAGTTGAGCAGGGCTATCGCATCGTTGCCGATCCCCTGGACGTTCTTCTTCTCGATCTGGTTGTACTTGTCGATGAAGTACTGGGTCAGGTAGAAGATGTCGCCCTCGCGATCGCGCAACGGCGGCAGATTGACCGTCACCACGTTGAGCCGATAGTAGAGGTCCATGCGGAACGTCTTTTTCTCCATCAGCTCGGTCAGGTTCTGGTTGGTGGCGGTGATGATCCGCACGTTGACCTTGCGCGTGATGTTGCCGCCGATGCGCCGGACCTCGCCCTCTTGTAAGAAGCGCAGCAGCTCGACCTGAATCGGCAGCGGGATGTCGCCGACCTCGTCCAGGAACAGCGTGCCGCCGTCAGCCTCCTCGAGCAGGCCCTTCTTGTCGGCGATCGCGCCGGTGAAGCTGCCCTTGACGTGGCCGAACAGCTCGCTCTCGAGCAGGCTCTCGGGCAGGGCCGAGCAGTTGACCACGACGAACGGCTTTTCCGTGCGGTTGGAATGGGCGTGGATCGCGTGGGCCACCAGTTCCTTGCCCGTGCCCGACTCGCCGAGGATCAGCACCGGGGTGTTGGTCGCAGCGACCTTGCCGATCAGCTTGTAGATTTCCTTCATCTGCGGCGAGCGGCCGATGATGTCCTCCACCGAGTACGGCTCGGCGGGCTGCTGACGGAAAAAGCGGTTTTCCTGGATCAGGTGCACGCGCTCCAGCGCCTTGGAGACCACGTTGCGCATGTGCTCGACGTCAAAGGGCTTGGTGATGTAGTCGAAGGCGCCTTCCTTCATCGCCTCAATGGCGTTGGTCACCGTGGTGAACGAGCCGATGACGATTACCGGCAGGTTCGGGTGCACCTCCTTGACCCGCTTGAGCAGCGACAGCCCGTCGAGCTTGGGCATGTTCGAGTCGGTGATTACCAGGTCAAAGCGCTCCGATTCGACTTGCGTGACGGCTTCGAGGGGATTGCTCTGGGTCTCGACCACGTACCCCTGCTTGGAGAGCAGCTCCTGGAGGAACTTGCTCCACTTGGTCTCGTCGTCGATTACAAGAATGCGGTCGGACATTGCGCAGATAATGCCTCAGGTCTTACGCGCGATCAACGCGCTTACGCTTTATCTTACAGGATGCGCTGTTGATTTCCCGTGGTGTCGGACACTCCGCCAGCCCTCTTCCCCTGCGAGCGTATTGGATATTGTCCAATAAACAATATGTTCACCTTTTTATCGACAAGGCGAAGTAGGGTATTTTAATTCGGATTGTACTCAACGGGCGGGAGGTGAGTCGGATGTCGAATCAGGGCAAGCGGTTGATCGTGATCGGTGGAGTGGCCGGCGGCACCAGTGCGGCCAGCCGCGCGCGGCGGATTGATCCACAAATGGAGATCACGCTGTTCGAACGCGATCGCTACGTGTCGTACGGCGCGTGCGACGAGCCGTACTTCATCAGCGGCGAGGTGCCGACCTGGGAGCGTCTGCTGGTGCGCTCGCCCGAGGAGTTCGAGGGCCGTCAAAACATCCGTATTCGTCTGCGGCACGAGGCGTCGGCCGTCGATCCGCAGGCGCGCAGCGTGACCGTGCGCGACCTGGAGACCGGCGCGGAGCAGACGCACCAGTACGACCGGCTGATCCTGGCCACGGGCGCGCGGCCGCGGACCCTCGATGCTCCGGGCGCGGACGCGGCCAATGTCTTCAGCCTCAAGTTTCTCGACCAAGCACGGGCTATCGACGATTTCATCCGGCAGCGCACCCCCAAGCGTGTGGCGATCGTCGGCGCGGGATTCATCGCCCTGGAGATGGCCGAGGCGCTGAGCGCGCGCGGCCTCGAAGTGACGATCCTGCATCGCAGCAGCAAGCCCGGCGGACGCGCCGAGCAGCCGATCGCGGAGCTGATCATCCAGACGCTGCAGGCCAACGGCGTGCGCTACGTGCCCGACTGCAAGGTGCAGCAAATGTTGCTCGACGATCAGGGATTGGTATGCGCCGTGCAAACCGACTGCGGCGAGTTCGAGACCCAGATGGTGCTTACCGCCCTGGGCGTGGAGCCGGCTGTGGAATTGGCGTGTGCGGCGGGCTGCGAGATCGGACCCAGCGGCGCCATTGCCGTGGACGAGCGGCAGCAGACCTCGGTGGATGGGATCTACGCTGCGGGCGACTGCTGCCAGTCGCTGCAGCGAATCAGCAACGAGCCGGTGTACGCGCCTTTGGGCGATGTGGCCAACAAGCAGGGTTGGACCGCGGGCGAAAACGCGGCGGGCGGCGATGCGCGTTTCGCCGGTGTGCTGCAATCGATGCACTTCAAATGTTTCGACCTGCAGGTCGGATACACCGGGCTGACCCTGCGCGAGGCGCAGCAGCAGTTCGACGCCTGCACCCAGTTGGTCAAGCATCGCTCGCGGGCCCACGCCCAGCCCAAGGGAGTTCCGATCAACGTGATGTTGATCGCCGACCGCGGGTCGCGGCGGCTACTCGGCGCTCAGATGGCCGGCACCGAGGGCGTGGCGCACCGCATCAATTCTTTGGCCGTGGCGCTGTATGCCGGAATGACCGTGGATCAGCTCAACGAGGTCGACTTCGCCTATGCGCCGCCGTTCTCAGCAGTGATCGATCCGATCCTGATGGCGGCGAGAGTGATGCAGAAGAAGCTCTAAGGCGCCTACTCTTTTTCTTTGTGCTTGGGTACCGGCAGGTCGATGGTGAACGTGGTGCCCATCTGCGGCTGGCTGCGCACGCTGATCTGGCCGTTGTGCTCGCGGATGATCTTGCGCGCGTTGAACAGCCCAATACCCGTGCCTTCCTCGGCCTTGGTGGTGTAGAAGGCCTCGAAAACCTGGGGCAACTGGTCGAGGTCCATTCCCGGTCCGTTATCGGTGATCTCGACGAACATGTGGCGGTCGCGCGTGGCGCGGGCGTCAATGCGCACGCGTCCGTTGGCGTCGGGTACGGCGTCCACCGCGTTGTCGATCAGGGCGAACAGCGCGGAGCGTATCGCATCCTCGTCCACCAAGACCCAGGGCAGGTTTTCCGAGATCGTGCTTTCGATGATGCAGCCCTTGGTCAGGGCCTTGGAGCTGAGCATTTCGCATACTTGGTCGATCGGCGGCTTGATCGATTGGCGATGGCGCCGCAACGGACGTTGCTCGGTTGCGTGCAGCATGGTCTGGACCAGCGCCCGCAGGCGCTGGTGGTTGGCCTGCAGCCGTTCCCAGGCCGTGCGGATCGCGGGGATGTCCTTGGACTCGATGCCGCTCTCGATGCCGAACGATGCGCCGTCGATCCCCTGGAACACGTCGCGCAGATAATCGGTCAGCGAGTTCAGGGCGCGGCCGATGGCCGCCAGGCGTTGGTTTTCGATCCGCACCTGCATTGTCAGTTGGTTGTGAATCGCCAGCCCGGCCTCGTTGCCGATGATCGTCATCAGCTGCAGGTCGTCCGAGCGGCCGAACAGATCGCGGCCCTGGGTGAGGATCTTGATTGCGCCGAGGATTCCGTTGGGACCGCGCAGCGGCACGGCCATCAGGCTGCAGATGTCGCGATCTTCGAACTCGAGCTGTGCGCATTGGCCCGTGCGGTCGTGCACGTTGCGGCAAGAGAACGATGTGCCCTGGCCGACCACGTGCTCGATCACCTCGTTCTTGATCGGCATCTCACAATCGCGGCCCTGGCGATCGGTGCAGATAAGCTGATCGACCGATGTCGGATTCTGGCTGAGCATGATGCAGCACAGTTCGGCCGGCGTCAGCCGGAACACCACCTCGAGCAGTCCGACGGCCAACTCGCGCAACGAGCGCGACTGGGCGCGCAGGCTGCTGATCTCGTATGCGATTTTAAGGTATCCCTCGTGATCCGGGTTGATCCTGCGCCGCTCTTCGGGGGAGGAGACCGCGCCGAGCAGACTGCGCGCCTCGGCGTCGTTAAGGGAGAACCCGGTGGAGAAGCTGTCCCACAGCCCCTCGGGCAGCTTGTCTTGTGCCAAGTGGAAGGTCACTCGGCTTTTTCCCATGTTGAGCTCGTCGCCGTCGTTGAGGGCCGATTGCTTGACCGGCCGACCGTTGACGAACAGCGAGATCGAGTCGGAGAGGCTGCGCACTCGCCACTTGCCCTCGATCATTTCGATCTGGGCCAGGCGATCGGTCTCGCCTTGCAGCACGACCTCGCAATCCAATCCGCAGCCGAGCACGGCGGAATCGCCAATTGTCTTGGAGCGCTGGCCCCTGCCGCGTTCCTCGATTATCAGGGTCGGCATCTAAGTTTTTCTCCCGGATGTGATGCAGTCCATTTTTAACGCCCAGCCCCGGCAAGTCAAATCACGCTGCCAATCCTCGGACAATGGCCGGAGCCGCCGATATTTCAGGGGCTCATCATCTCTGAAGCTAAAAACATTGCTATTGACAAGGGGGGGTAAGTAATAATAGGTTTTAAACAAAAACGACATGGGGCAATACGCTCTATAAAGAGAGAGTAGGAGGATTATATGAAGAGGGTACTGTTTCTTTCAA
Source organism: Candidatus Alcyoniella australis (assembly GCA_030765605.1). Lineage (NCBI taxonomy): Bacteria > Candidatus Lernaellota > Candidatus Lernaellaia > Candidatus Lernaellales > Candidatus Alcyoniellaceae > Candidatus Alcyoniella > Candidatus Alcyoniella australis. Next base: position 48 of record JAVCCG010000089.1, on the reverse strand, counting down.
TCCTGTGCGTAGCGGTGATGGCCGCCGGCACAGCCTGGGCCGACGCGT
>JAVCCG010000088.1 GCA_030765605.1 Candidatus Alcyoniella australis | reverse complement strand
CGTGTCCCTCGCCAAAACTCGTCCGGCAATGAAATCAGCATGTTGCGAGCATGGCTGAATCGGGCTACCTTGTAGATAATTCCGGGGACACAATACTTAATGATTGCTTGTTGGATCAAGGGCTGTGAATAAGTATTGTGTCCGTGTGCCCAGGGCCATTTCTTCAACCGCTTTGTATGCTTCGTAGCGAACCCACAAGCGGGATATCACCCGGTTGTATGTCAATAACCATCACCGAGTAGAAATTTCAATGGATTCGGGGGTCAGCGTCGGCGTGTGGGCTTTTTGCTCTCGGGCTGCTTGGGTTTCGCCCCCTTAAGAATCTCACCAAGCAGGCGGCGGCTTTCGGGCAGGTGGTAGAGGATCAGCGCCTTTTGGCGGTTTTTCCGCTTGGGGTCGCGTTCCACAAAGACCGGCTCCAGGGTCGCGGGGTTCAGGCCCGTGGCGTACATCACTGTCGAGTCGGTGCCCGGGGTGGGAGTGAAGATCTGGCACTGCTCCACTCGCAAATTGTGGCGTTTGAGGAAGTGATAGACCTCGATCATCTGGTCGATGCTCGAGCCCGGGTGCGCGGCCATGATGTAGGGAATCACGTACTGTTTTTTGCCCGCCTCGCGGGAGAAGCTCCGGAACATTTCCAAAAAGCGTTCGAACCCGGCGATGGGCGGTTTGTGCATCAGCTCGAGCACGCATGGCGAGACGTGTTCGGGCGCGACCTTGATCAGGCCGCTGGTGTGGTGCGCGGCCAGCTCGCGGATCAGCTCGGGCCCGAGCACGGCCGGGTCGGTGCGCAGGCCGGTGGTGACGAACAGGTGTTTTACCCCCGGAACTTTGCGCGCGGCGCGCAGCAGTTTGATGTAATCATTATTGGACGCGCGCAGTTTGCCGCAGGGCTCGGGCCAGAGGCACGAGCGCCGGTCGCACGGCTTATCGCGCGTGCAGCCCATGGCGTAGAAGTTGGCGGTTGGTCCGCCCAGGTCGTTGATCGTGCCGCGGAACTGGGGGTGGCGCACGATGCGTTCGACCTCGGACAAAATCGATTCACGACTGCGGCTCGATACCCTGTGGCCTTGGATCGCGTTGATCGCGCAGAACGCGCACCCGCCGAAGCAGCCGCGATGGCTGGTGATCGAGAAGCGCACCTGTTCAAGCGCGGGCACGGTCAAGCCGTGCAGCGACGGGTGCGGATCGCGGGTAAAGGGCAGGCTGTAGATCGTGTCGAGCTCGGCGCTCGTGGCCGTGGGCCAGGCCGGGTTGTGAATCACGCGCATGCCGCCGCAGTCCTGCCAAAGCACGCGTCCGGCATTGCTCGTAGCGAGCTGATGCGCCTGAGCTTGAGTGCGCGGGTCAGCGGCCACCTGCTCGCTCGAGGGCAGTTCGAGGCCATCGGATGGCGGGGGCGCGCTACGCGGCGTGCGGTGTACCACTCCGGGAATCGTGCGCAGGGAGTCGATCCGCGATTCGCGGTCGGACGGGCCCTGTTCGAGGTTGCGGGCGATTTGCAGCAGCGGGCCCTCGCCCATGCCGTGCACCAGCACGTCGGCTCCGCAGTCCATCAGCAACGGCCGCCGTACTTTTTCGGACCAAAAGTCGTAATGCGCGAAGCGTCGCAAACCAGCCTCGATCCCACCGGCCACGATCAGGGTCGACTTGCCGAAGCGCTGTCGAATTAAATTGCAGTATGCAATAAGCGCGCGGTCCGGTCGGCCGCCTGCTTTGCCGCCCGGGGCAAAGGGATCGTCCGAGCGGCGGCGTTTGAGTGCGGTGTAGTTGGCGACCATCGAGTCCAGCGCGCCCGAGGTCACGCCGAAGAACAGCCGCGGCAATCCCAGGGTCGCGATCGATTCTGGGTCGCGCGCATCGGGACGCGAAATCAGGCCCACGCGATAGCCGTGATGCTCCAGCCAGCGGCCGAGCAGGGCCGCGGGAAACGCCGGATGGTCCACGTTGCCATCGCCGGTGACCAGCACCACGTCAAGCGCGTCCCAACCGCGTTCGCGGGCCTGGTTAAGATCGATCGGCAGGTGGGTCAACGTTTCCTCCGGGCAGCGCGCCGCGGGGTAAGGGGATCGCTCAGAGCTCGAGCCAGGAGTCGGAGTACAGCGAATGCCCGAGCAGCACGCGCGCGGTCTTGACGTAATCCAGCTCGTCGCGCGACAACGCACCCTCGTCGATAGGTTCGCCCTGGACCACTCGGCCGATCAACGCGTCGAGCTCGGGCCATTGGTCGCGCGCCAGGCGCAGCAGCTCGGAATCCAGGCCGTCAACGATTGCCGACTTGGCGCCCCAGTGGCGCAGGATCGCCAAATAGGTGCGGTTGAGCAGCGGACGCAGCTTGCTGGGAGCGCCGTTGGACACGTTGCTCAGGCCGCAGATCGACATCGAGTTCGGCGCGATGTCCGGCAGCAGCATCATGAACTCGGTGCAGCCTTGCAGCTCGGCCTGCTGCGAGTTGACCGGCACCACCACCGGGTCGTACCAGATCGATTGCTCGGGCACCCCGGCCTCGATCGCAGCGATCTGCAACGTCGCGGCCAGGCCCGCGCGCTCCTCAGCGTCGCGCGGCAGTCCCTCGGGGCCATAGAGCAGGGCGATGAACTGCGCGCCGCGCTCCACCGCCAGCGGCAGCAGGGCCTCGATCCGTTCGGGACGGGCCATGATCGAGTTGATCAGCGGCGGTCCCCAGCTATCGTCGTGGGCCGCCAGGCCCACGCGCATCGCCTCGAGGTTCATCGTGTCCAGCGACAGCGGCCGCTGCGCCGCCTGCTGCACCTCGCGCACCACGAACTCGATCAGCTCCGGGCCTTCCTTGCGCGCCGGGCCGATGTTGACGTCGATGTAATCGACCTGGGCCTGCGCCAGTTGCGCGGCCAATTCGCGGATCGGCCCAGGGTCGCGCTCGCGCATCGCCGCGCCGATGGAGCGCGACATGATGTTCATGTTCTCGGCAACGGTCTTCATCGGGCCCTCCGTAAAAAATTTCGGAGTGCTAGCCGCAAAGCTGCTTGAGAAACGGCGTGAGGTTCGGCGCGTCGCGCGGTCCGACCAGCACTTCCCACTCGTCGCCCAGCTCCTGCTCGAGCTCGCCGCTGATTACCGCGGTTACGCCCGGGATCACCACCTTGCGGTTGGAGCTGCTTTGGGCCAGCCCGCTTTTCTTGATCGCCTGGCCGATCAGGTCGCCGGCGAACTTGCCCGCGGCCCAGGCCGTGAGCACCGAGAGCCCCTCGGTGTCGATCACCAGTAGCCGCGCCGGAACGCGGCTGGCCTCGACCTCGCCCGAGACGATGAAGTAGGTCAGGGCGAAGTTGCAGGTCACCAGCAACGGCGAGCTGTCGTCCACCGCGCCGATCTCGTAGATCCGCGGTTCGGTGACCATCGGCCGCTGGGGGTCGGTGTAGATGTTGAGCCGTTGCAGCAGCAGCGGCAGCAGCGTCTCGCCGCGGAAGTCCGAGAGCACTACGATCCCGGCGTACTTGGCGATGAACGTCGCCGCGTGCAGGGCCTCGTCCAACGCATCGGACGCGGTGCGGCAGGGGAAGCTGATGGTCGGGTAACCCCAGGCCTTGTTCTTGGCCAGCAGCGCGCCGCGGCGGATCGCTATCTGGTCGACGAACGCGGTTTTAATATCAGCCGCGCCGCTGTCGATCACGATATCGTGGATGCCCTGGGCCTCGAGCGCCGCGGTCAGCGCGGCCACGCCCTCGAGATTATCGGCCTTGATTGCTACCGGGCAGCCGCGATCTTTAGCAACCGCGGCCACGGCATCGAGGTTCTGCGCGTCGGCCGCGTAGAGCAGCGGACGCATACCGGCCAGTGCTGCGGCTCCGGCGTCGAGCAGCTCGGCGGTTTTGGCGATCAGTACGAAGGCCGCGCCGTCGGCTGAACGCGTACGCTCGATTAAGTGAACAAAGCGTTCGGCGTCGTTGCTGTCGCACTGCAACGCCAGCATGTCGCCGCGTAGCTCGGACCCCACGCGCTCGTAACGCAGCTGCTCGAAGCGCTCGAGGCGCGCGTCGATCTCGGCGTCGTCGTACTCGTCGCTGATCAACAGCGCCAGGCCCGGCGGGTTGACGAAGGTCTTCTCGTGACGGAACAGCACGGTCTCGCCGCCGAGTTTGATTTCGCCGCGCCCCGCGCCCACGGTCACCGTGCGGATCGGCGGAGCACTGGCCTCGCTCAGTGCGGCCTTGGCCTCGTCCGAGATGTAGGGGCACTGCGAAAGCTCGGCCTTGCTCGCGGCCAGCGACATGGCGAAGGCCAGGCAAGTCGGCACGCCGCATTCGCCGCAGTTGGTCTTGGGCAGTAGCTTGAAGATCTGGATTCCTGATAGCGCCATATCGATCGTTACCTCGTCAGAGTATCGGGTCCATGGTCAGCGCCGGGTGTTGCTTCTGTTCGAGGAAGGGCAAAATTTGTTCCTCGGTGGTGCCCACGGTCTCGTCGGCCACGCGCTGGAGCAGATCGGGGATTCCCAGCTGTGCGGCGCGGCGCTCGAAGCGGCCACGGATTTCTTCCTTGAGTTTGCGCGGCATCCAGACCAAGCGCTTGATGCCGCCCTCGGCTGAGATGAACTTGCGGCTGCTGATGTAGAGTTTGGAGTGGCCCAGGAAGCCCGGAGTCATCTGCCCGCCGCCGACCGTACCGGCCAGCGTAGTGAACTTCATGCCGCAGGGCGTCATGCCGCTGTGGTCGCGGTCGACGATCATGATTCCGTTGCACAGCGGCAGCACCGCGGCCAAACATTCGAAGCAACCGCAGGCGGTCATCGGTTCGCGCATGATGCTGTAGGCGTCGATGCGCTCGATCTTGCCGCGCGAGGCTTTACGCACGAACTCGTTGACCCCGGCCCATTGGCCGAAGGCCGCGTCAAGGGTTTCGCCTTTGTGCACCGGCTGGTTGGGGCCGGTGGGATTGATCTCGAATGAGGCTTTGCAGTCGAGCCAGGAGTAGGCGCCGCACAGTCCCGCGCGCTCGGGCGTGACGATGCAGACGTGCGCCGGCGCGAAGCTCTGGCACAGCGTGCAGGAGTAGAATGGATCGGTCTGCTCGTCGGTCATCCCGCTGATCCGCTCGTCGCGCTCGAGGTAGACCGCCTGGGCCTGATCGAGCACGCGCTGCACGTCGTCGCGTTCGGTGTAGATCCGCACCTGAACCTTGTCGACGATGTTGCCAAAGTCCTCGTGATACTTGGCGTGCAGGATGCGCCCCAGGTGCGCCAGCTCGAAGCCCTTGGCCGCGGCCGCGCGCGAGACGCGCAGCCACAGCAGGTCGCGCTGGCCGATATGCATTACGCCCTGGGCGTAGTTCAGCAGGTGATGGATCTGGCGCTCGAGGATCGGCTCGAAGTCCGGCTGCATCTTGCGTCCGGCGACCTCGACCTTGATTGCCAGCGGCAGCTGCGAGCCCGGCTCGCAATCGTCAAGCTTTGGTCCGATCACTTGCACGTCGCCGTCCTCGACCTGGTTCATCGGCAGCGACGTTGTCCACTCCACGGCCGGCGTGCGGCCGCCGCCCATCTCGATAAAAATATCCTCGCCGCGTACGCGCTCGCCCTCGTACGCCGGGCCGTAGGCCACTGGCACCGGCACCTCGCTGATCTGAACTTTGAGACCGCGGGCCTCGATCGCCCGGCTGACGATGCTCTCGTGGGGCACGTCGGCCACCAGGTGCTCGTAGGTGCACACGCCGCTGATCAGCACCTCGGGCACCGCGCTGTCGGCGATGATCGGGAAGCCGTAGTTCAACGCGCCCAGGCCGATCGCCGCCCACTCGGGGGTGATCGCGCCCAGGGTCAGGGCAAAGGCGAAAATCCGCTCTTTGTTGTAGCGCAGGATCGCGCTGAACTCTCCGGGGCCGATGCCGCCGAAGCTCATTGCCGCCCGTGTGGCAAAGCCGAAGGCGTAGGCCGCGGCCGAAGCCTCGCTGCCAAAGGGCACCAGCCGCGTGTTCCAGCCGACCTGCACTCCGGATTGCACCAGCTGTTCGGCGAAGGTCGTGCCGTTGGACGATCCGGCCATAAACACGTAGAGGTTCTTACGCTGTAGCTCTTCGGCGATCGCCACGGCGGTCTGCGGATCGGGGGCTGATCCGAGGATCGCGGCGAAGCCCGGCGCGGATCCGTCGACGAACTCCACGCCACGTTTGCGCAGCACCACATCGTCGGCAGCGCCGAGCCAAATGTTGTGTCCGTCGATCTCCTCGCCGCCGAGGTACAGCTCGGGCTGCTCCACGCAGCGGATCGCCTCGATCAGTTCCTCGCCGATCAGCGCGGCCATGCCCGCGTCGAGCGCCGGTCCGAGGTAGGGCAGGTGCACGTCTTCGTCCGGCGCAGCGGGCAGCAGTTCGCAACAGCGCTGGAGCGCCGGACGCATTTGCTCGAGCCGCTCGACCTTGATCCCGAGGATGCCGTAGGTCACCGGCAGAAAGTAGGCGGTGTTGGGAAACCCGACAGGGCAATCAAGACCGTGGGCAGTCACGGCCCGATCCAGCGCGGCGGTCGCGCGCTCGATGATCTGCTGTGCGCCCTGTATCCCCAGCGATGCGACGATCTTCGACATCGTTACTACTCCAACGCCCGGCGATCGGACATGTCCATCAGCACGCGCTCGGTTGCGCGGTCGATTCCCAGCTCGCGGCGCTTGTCATCGATCTGTTGCAGCATTAGCTTCGCGGCCGTCAACGGATCGGGTTGCTGCAAAAATCCGCCGCCCAGATCAACCGCCGCTGTAGCCAGCGCTTCGATTTCAGGGCCTTGGGCCGACGGTCCGCCGAGCACGAACAGCGCGCCGCTTGCCGCCAGGCCGCAGCCTTGGGCCAGAGTGGCGGCCTCGTCCCAGTCCGGAGCGGCGCAGGCTATGGGCAGGGCCGCGATGTCGCCCAGTCCGCCCTGGTCCACCACCGCGCACAATGCGCTTAGGCCGCGTGAGACGCTTGCGCCCATAGATAATACCGGCCCGATCCCCACCGCGCGGCAGACCTCGGCCAGCCGCTCGCCGCACATTTCAACTGCCGTATCGGGCGTCAGCAGGCCCGCTGATGCGCACTCGCTCTCGGCGTTGCCGCACAGCAGCACCAGCACGTCGCGCTTGATCAATTCCTTGATCAGCTCGACGTGAGCCTGCCCCGCGGCCGTGGGCTCGCCGAGCACCAGCGCCACTCCGCGCACGTGGCCGTCGACAATGTTGCTTATCAGCGGCTCCAGCGAGCCGCGGAACGTGCCGCCCAGAGCGTAGACGATCGCTTCGGGCGTGAACCCGGTCACGTACTTTAGCGTGTCATCGGCCACAGCCACATGCGGCTGCGGCGGGCCGAGCGTTGCGTCGTCAAGGGCCGTGCTCAGTAGTTGTGCGCCCCATACTCCGGCCAGTGCCGCTCGCGCAGCGCCCGCTGGATCGCGTTCGAGTTCGGCCAGCTCGCGGGTCATGCCACGCGGCGTCGCTGCGTGGGCCTGCCAAACCTCGCGGCGCTTTGGCGGTGCGCGGTCGATCAGCAACGGGGCCTGCTCGCCATCGCCCAGCCAGTCCAGAGCGCATTGCGCCACATCAACAGCCACGTCGGCTGCGGAGCGCTCGGCAACCTGAACTCCGAGCTCTGTTGCCAGCGCGAGAAGGCGTGTCCGGTCGAACGCCTCGCTTGGGGCGCGATCGCTCAACTGCCCGGCCGCCGTCTCACAGCGCGCGGCGAGCTCACGCAATCCATGTAGCAGCGAGCGGTCCTCTGTATTCGCGGCCATGACTACTGAACCATCTGCGCGATGTAGGCGCGCAGTCGTTTGAGCGATTCGGGGTGGCGCAGCACCAGCAGGTCGGAACCGGCCAGCAGCAGGCTGACCCCGGTGATGCACTCGATGGAAATGCCGCGTGCGCGAGCGTCGCCCCAGGTCGGCTGCTGGTCGGCAGACACCTTGGCCTCTTTGGATTTCCAGACCTCCTTGCCGACCATGTTCAGCATCGGGAACTGCAGCTTTTCGTCGCCCTGCACCAGGGCCGCGATGCGCGCCCGTTCCATCACCGAGTAGCTGTACTCCAGGCCATAGCCCAGGCCGCCGGTGGTGGGGTCGATCAGGATGTCTTCCTCGTGTACCCCGAGGTTGCCCAGCAGGATGCTCAGCTGCTTGGCCAGGTTGATGTCGATCGGCGAGTTGGCCGCCACCATGTGTTTGAAGCCGATGGCGCCCGCGCCGACCTGCTTGTAGTTGCCCTCGACCACCGGGCCGAGAACCAGCCGTCGGCCGTCGATTGCCTCGGCCACGGCGCGCAGCACCTCGCCGTCCTTGGGCTCGTTGTCCACGCCCCAGACGATCAGCGGCCTGTCGATCGCCGCGGCCACGGCCTTGACCGTTTCCACGGCGGATTCGGCCGAAGCATCGTCGCCGTTGGGGTCGATGCTGGTCAGGGTCAGCACCAGCGCGTCAGCCCCAAGCTCGACGCACTTGCGGGCCCAATTCGCGGGGTCGGCGTAGACCTCGGAGTAGATCTCGTTGAGCGCCTCAGGCCAATCAGTCGGCGGGCGATCGTGGATCTCGAGGGCCAGGGCCGGGGGATTGGGGATCGACCCGTCGAAAGTATGAAACGGGTAAGCCGCCTGACCGCCGAGAGACAGGCCATGCTCGCCCTCGCCCAGCCGCTGCTGATTGATCGAGCCGCTCGACTCGACCTTGGGAAAATCGGCCATCGATCCAACTCCTCTCTGTCGATTCGCCTCGGGATTCAACCCTGAGAAACTGCGATATCCGCGACCAGCCTGTCAACCAGTTCGGCCGTTGCGACCAGCGCCGGATCGTCCTGCGGCAGCTCAAAAACCGAGCGCGCCTGCACGTCGTTGTCGCGCACACGGTCGCTGTGAGGCAGCACGGCCAGCAGCTCCAGGCCGGTCGCTTGCAGCTCGGGCTCCAGCGCCGAGTGATCTTGCGGCGCACCATTGAGAATCAGCCCGGTGCGTTTCACGTCCAGCTCCAGCTCGCGTGCGACCTGTGCAACCCGCGTCGCGGCGCGCAGCGACTTGGCCGAATAGTCGGCCACCAGCAGCAGTAAATCGATCTTGCGCGTGGTGCGGCGGCTGACGTGCTCCATCCCCGCCTCGTTGTCGATCACAACAAAACGGTAGTTCGATTGCAGGCGTTCGATTTGCGAGCGCAGCACGTTGTTGACGTAGCAATAGCAGCCCGGTCCCTCGGGGTGGCCCATCACCAACAGGTCCATTCCGCGCCCCTCGCTGATCGAGGCGCTGACCCGCATTTCCAGCAGCGCTTCCTTGGTCATGCCCGAGGGCAGGTCGTCGCGCTGTGACGCGAACTCGTCGGTTACGCCCGCGATGCTGCCGCGCCGCGCCAGGCCCAAGGTCTCGGACAGGTTGTCGTTGGCGTCGCCGTCAAGGGCCAACACCGGCCCGGGCCAGCGCTCCACCAGCCGCCGCACGATCATCCCGGCCACGGTGGTCTTGCCCGTGCCGCCCTTGCCCGCCAGCGCGATAACCTTTGTCATCGTTTTTCTCCGCAGCCGCGGCGATCCGACGCGACGCTGGGAAAGCGCGAGAGGTCGGTGTGCGGCAGGAATAGCGCCGAGGTGTAGTTATCGATGAAGCGTGCGTTGTCCACCAGCTCGATGTTGGTGATCGAACCGGCGATGCGTTCGCTGCGCTCCAGCGCCTCGCGACTCAGGGCCGCGGCCCGCGCACCGAGCAGTGAGCCGTTGCCGATGTAGCTGAAGCGTTCGCGCGCGATGTCCGGGAACAGGCCGATGCGCACGCAGCTTTGCAGATCGAGAAAGTTGCCCAACGCGCCGGCGATGATTACCCGCTGTAAATCGTCCACACTCAGTTCGACCTGCTCGAGCACGGTGACGATCCCGGCGTACATCGCCGCCTTGGCGCGCAGCACGTTCTCCACGTCGGATTCGCTCAGTACGATCTCTACGCCGTCGGCCGAGTTGGCGGCCTCGACCACTACGTAATGGGTACGGCCGTCGCGCTCGCGCAGTCGAGGGCTTCGCGATGGATCGGCGAAACGGCCGTTGGGCTCGAGCAGCCCGGCGCAGTAAAGTTCGGAGAGCATCTGCACCAGCCCCACGCCGCACACGCCGATTGCCGGAGCTTGGCCGATGGTTACGACCATCGGCTCGCAGGTCGCGCGGTCGATGCGAAAGGCGTTGATCGCTCCGGCCGCTGCGCGTACACCGCAACCCACGCCGCCGCCCTCGAACGCCGGGCCGGCAGAGCACGAGGCGCTGGCCATCCACTCGTTGTTGCCGACCACGATCTCGCCGTTGGTCCCCAAATCGACGTAGAGCGTCAGCCGCGGATCGCGGTCCAGGCCCGAGGCCAATACCCCTGCCGTGATGTCGCCGCCGACCCAGCTCGATACCGCGCTGAGCGCCCGCAATGGCACTTGCTCGGGAAGCTCGATCCCCAACTGGGCCGCGCGCAGCGGAGGGAAGCTGCTTGCCAGCGGCACGTAGGGCGCGCGTCGGATTGAGCGCGGATCAAAGCCGCACAGCAGGTGGGTCATGGTGGTGTTGCCCGCGACCGTGGCCTGCACCACGTCGTGGCGCGCGATTCCAGCGTCCTGGATCAGCCGCGAGAGCACGCCGTTGATCGTGCGCACTACAGACTGTTGCAGCCGTTGCAGCCCGCCGGGCTGTTCGGCATGCACGATGCGCGTGATTACGTCTTCGCCCAGCGAGACCTGGCTGTTGTAGTCCGAGGCCGTGGCCAGGGTCGTACCGCTGGCCAAGTCGTCCAGCCGTCCCCAGATCGTGGTCGTGCCGATGTCCAGCGATAGGGCGCAGCCCGCGCCGCGTAGTCCGGATTGGATCGCCAACAGCCGCGGGGTTTGGCCGGACTCGCTACGCACAATAGCGGTCGCGCGCCAGTCGCCCTCGCGCAATGCAGTGCCCAATCCGTGTAGCGCCATCGGATCGATCTGGGTCACGTTGATGCCGTGCTGCCGTTTGACCTCGCGCAGCACGCGTTCGAGATCTCCCACGTTGTCGGCCAGGGTCGGTTCGGGGAGTTCAAGGTCGAGACGGGATACCGGCGGGTCCAGGACGAACTCTGCGGGTGCATGTTCTGCGGCACCCGGTCCGGCAGCAGTTGCGGCGGGGACGCTTGAGAGCGCCGAGGGTTCGACCCGCGCCTGTTCGCTCAGTGCGATCAACGCGTCGCTGTGAACCTCGCAACGGCAGGCAAGCACCAGACCGCGCGCAGCCTCATCGGCGCTCAGCGCCGAAGTGCTCGGAGAACTTGTCTGGCCTTGCAGTACGCGCACTTTGCAGCGTCCGCAGGTCCCGCTGCCGCCGCAGGCCGCGTCGATGTGCACCCCTGCGCGCACCGCGGCCGAAAGCACGCTTGCGCCGCGTTCGACCAGGGTCGAGACGTTGTCGGGCAGGAAAGTGACGCGCACGTTATCGGCCATCGGCTTCCCGTTTGTCGTGCTCGACGTAGGCGTAGGCCGAGTGGTTGTGGATCGACTCGTCGTTCTCCACCTCCACCGCGTACCAGGTGATGTGCGCCATTTCGCGCAGGCGTTGGGCCACGTTGCGCACCACGTCCTCGACAAAGACCGGGTTGTCAAAGGCGTGCTCGGTAACGTACTTCTCGTCCTCGCGTTTGAGGATCGAGTAGACCGCGCTGGATGCCGAGCCCTCGGCCAGCTCGATGATCTCCTCGATCCAGACCAGACTGTCGAAGCGGAAGCTGATGCTCACCGTGCCGCGCTGGTTGTGGGCCCCGCGCTCGGAGATCGCCTTGGAGCACGGGCAGAGCGTGGTCACCGGTACGCGCACCGTGACCACCACGTCGTAGCGGTCCGCGCGCAGGGTGCCCACGATCGAGCAGCGGTACTCCATTAGGCCCATCGCCTTGCTCACCGGCGCCTGCTTTTCGATGAAGTAGGGAAATTCGACTTCGAGGTGCGCGGCCTCGGCGTCGAGCCGGTGCCGGATCTCGCGCAGTACCTGCTTGAAGTTCTTGGTCGAGATTTCGCCGCGATGCTCGTTGAGGATCTCGATAAAGCGGCTCATGTGCGTGCCCTTGAAGCTGTGCGGCAGGCTGACGTACATGTTGAACGCCGCCACCGTGCTCTGGGTCCCGCGCGAGCGGTCGAGGACCTTGATCGGGTAGCGCACGTTCTTCACGCCGACCTTGTCGATGGGGATATTCCGCTCGTCGGGTTGGCTGGCCACGTCGATCCAATCGCGCTTGCTCACCTGCTCCCTCGCTATTGCGCTGCCGCTAAAATCTGCGGCACCAGTTGTTCGCGGCCGATGGCCATCACGTGCACGCCATCGCAAATCTGCTCTTGCCGCAACCTGCGGATAGTCTGCGCGGCGATCTCGATGCCGACCTCCAGCGCGCCGTCCTTGCCCGCGGCGTCGAGGCGGGCGATCAGCGCGTCGGGAACTTCGATCCCTGGAACCTTCTCGTTCATATAGCGCGCCATGCGCGCCGACGCCAGCAGCACGATCCCGGCCAGCACCTTGACCTCGTGTTTGCGCGCGCTTTGCATAAAGAACTCGAAGCGCTCCACGTCGAACACCGCCTGGGTCTGGAAGAAGCGCGCACCGGCCACAATCTTCTTCTCGAATTTTAAAAGCTGCGGCTCGAGCGGATCGGCCTCGGGCGTCACCGCCGCGCCCGCGAGAAATCCGGTGCCGCCCCTAAGCTCGTTGCCCGCCAAATCGCGGCCCGCGTTGAGCAGCTCGATCGTCTGCAGAAGCTGCACGCTGTCCAGGTCGAACACCGGCTTGGCCTGGGGGTGGTCGCCGACCAGCACGTAGTCGCCGCTGAGCGCCAGCACGTTGCGCACGCCCAGCACCCAGGCTGCCAGCAGATCCGATTGCAGCGCCAGGCGGTTGCGGTCGCGGCAGGTCAGTTGCAGCACCGCGTCGCCGCCGCGGTCCACGATCAGCTTGCAGGCCGCCAGCGGACTGAGCTTCATCACCGCGGACTGGTTGTCCGTGACGTTCAGCGCGTCGACCTCGGGTTTGAGCAGCTCGATCTGCTCGATTAACCGCCCGACGTCGGTCCCCTTGGGAGGTCCGACTTCGGCGGTGATCGCAAAGCGGTCCTCGTCCAATGCCTGGCGCAACGAGCGCGGCATTGCCTCAGTCCTCCGAGCCGTCGGCGTCGAACGCCGGATGACGTTGGCGGCCGGGCCGGGTGGTTGCGCTGTGGTCTTTGGGAGGCTGGATCGTGCGGATTTGGTCGAGGCGG
>JAVCCG010000087.1 GCA_030765605.1 Candidatus Alcyoniella australis | reverse complement strand
GGGCCGAGCGCATCGTGGCCGTGGTCTCCCCGGGCTCCGTAGCCGGGGTCAACGGCACGGTCACTGCCGGCAGCGGCAACTCCGGCGATGCTGTTTTTGCGGCCGCGGGCACGCCCAAGAGCAAGTACGAGATCCTCGTCGAGATCATCTCCGGCGGCGCCTTCGGCACAGCCACTTTTCGCTGGTCGCGGGACGGCGGAATCAACTGGTCCCCGACGACAACCACGCCCGCAGCCTCGGGCACCGGCTACAGCCTGGGCGATACCGGCGTGTCGGTCTCCTGGACCGATGCCGAGCCGGACGCGAGCAGCTTTGCGGCCGGAGACACCTGGCAGTTTACTGCTACCGCCCCCGAGAGCTCGGTCAGCGAGATCAACACCGCCATCGACTACGGCATGGCGCGCCAGAGCGTCGAGCTGATCCTGGTGGCGCAGCCCGTGGCCTCGGGTTCGTGGGCCGCGCTGAATACCAAGGGCGTGGCGCTGGCCGCTGCGCACAAGCCGGTGGCGATCATCTGCGACGCCCCGTGGCCCACCGCCGAGCAGACCGTGGACCAATGGGTCACGGCCCTGCCCACGGCGCTCGGCAGCTTCACCACCGAGTGCGTCTCGATCATGGCCGGCGGCGCAAAAATCACCGATGAGCGCGGCTACGAGATCGAGCGCGGAGGCTCGGGAATCTACGCCGGACGCCTGGCGCACGACCCGGTGATGCGCTCGCCCGGGCGGGTTCTGACCGGCGCGCTGGCTCCGATCAGCGGGCTCAACAAATTGATGCCCAGCGGGGTTGAGGAGGCGCAGCTTCAAGCCCTGGCCGAGGCGGGGTTCACCGTGTTCCGCACCTACGAGGGGCTCAGCGGCTACTACGTCAACAACGGCGCGGTGCACTGCGAGAGCGGCAGCCCCTATATCAACATCGAGCGCGTGCGCAGCATGCACAAGCTGATGCGCACGGCGCGCGCCGCCGCGCTGCTCAAGCTGCACGACGAGTGGTACGAGGACGGATCCGACGCCTCGCTCAAGGATTTGGAGAGCGCGGTCGAGTCCGAGATCAAGACACGGATGATGAAGGGGCGCGACCGCGAGCTAAGCGCCTTTGACGTGGTAATCCCCACCGGGCAGGACGTGCTGGGCACCGAGGAGATCTACGCCGAGGTGCAGGCCGTGCCGGTGGGCGCGACCAAGACGATCAAACTCTACTTCAGCCTCTGGAAACAGCTGCCGCAATAGTAGCGGCAGCAAGGAGGGCAGAGTGCCAATCAACGGCAAGTCATACGATTGGGAAGATATCACCATCCTGCTGCCCAACGGCCCGCAGCTCGAGGTGACCGATATCGAGTACGGCGACGAGATGCAATCAGAGGGCCGCTACGGCAAGGGCTCGGCCCCGCGCGGCTACGGCACGGGAAAATGGAGCGGCGAGGGCAAACTGACGATCAACCGCGAGGGCTACGACGCGCTGATGGGCTATTGCCTGGCCAAGGGCAAGGCCTACTACAAGCTGCCCAAATTCAATATCACTGTTTCCTACGCCAACGACGACAGCGGCCTGCATGTGGACAAGCTCCAGGGCTGCAAGCTCAACAAGCGCAGCTTCAAGGCCGCGTCCGGCGACACCAGCACCACCGTTGAGGTGCCTTTCAACATTTTCGACGATCTCATTTCCGACGGCGTCAGCGCACACGGCAACGTCTAAATCAGACCCCAGGAGGACCGATAATGGCTCAGGACGCGACCAAAGACCCCCGCCCGCAGGATGACACCGACAGCGCCAAATCCGGCCCCAGCGCCGAACAGATCGCCGCCTGGAAGCAGCAACATGGCGCTGTGAGCTCGATGCGCGCGGAGTTCGTGGACGATGACGGCTGCGAGATCGGCCTCGAGATCTACGTGCGCAAACCCCTGCGCATGCACTACGACCGCCTGCTCAAGGACATCAGTCAGAAGCCGGGCAAGGCGATGGTCAACTTCATCCTCTCGGTTCTGCTCTGGCCCTCGTCGGAACGCTTCCGCCAGCTCTGTGAAAAATACCCCGGGATCTCGGCGAGCTTGGGGGCAGAGATGTCCGAGGGCATGGGGTTCCAGGCGGACGTTATCCGAAAAAAACTATAGCGGTCGGAGAGGACCCGTTTCTTTCCGGCCTGTTGCTCGTCCGGCTCTACCTGCGGGAGGAACCCGCGGATGATATCGACGCATTCCAAGATCAGATTTCCCGGGCCCTGTGGGTCGAGGAACGGCTGATGACTCTGTTCGCGGCGGGCATCGGCAAGGCTTTCGGCGGAGGCGATTGATGGGCTCGATTTTCAAGATCGGCTTCATGATCAGCCTGATGGACAAGCTCTCCGGGCCGATGGCCAACATCAAGGCCAAGCTCAGCGCGTTCGAGCGCTTCAACCACTGGGCCGCGCAGAAATTCGGGTCGGCGTGGACGCGGGCAACCGCCTTCGCCGGGTCCGCGCTGACCACGTTCAAGACTCGCCTCACTTTGCTGCGAACGGAGATGGGCCGTCTCTGGGGAGCCAGCAAAAGGCTGATGCTTTGGGCCGGGCTGCTAGCCGTCCCGGTGGTGCTGGTGGGGAAGGGGTTTATCAGCTTCGAGGACGCTGCCGCGAAGTTTCGATCAACCGGCGTTTCGGTGATGGGCGACATGGACCGCTCGATGGAGATGGTCCAGCGTCGCGCCATTGCCTTCTCGAACAACAACCGCCAA
Organism: Candidatus Alcyoniella australis; assembly: GCA_030765605.1. Taxonomy (NCBI): domain Bacteria; phylum Candidatus Lernaellota; class Candidatus Lernaellaia; order Candidatus Lernaellales; family Candidatus Alcyoniellaceae; genus Candidatus Alcyoniella; species Candidatus Alcyoniella australis. Next base: position 1,548 of record JAVCCG010000087.1, on the reverse strand, counting down.
TCCGCGACCGATTACCTCTCCGCGGCCTATACAATGGTCGCCGCGACCCAGGACGAGACCGCGGCCGTAGCGGGCACTGATTGGGCCCTGCGCATGGCCACGGCGACCTTCGCGGACGCCGAGACGGCGAGCGATCTGCTGGCCACCGCCTGGCTGAACATGGGCGACAAGACCAAGCCGCCGCGCGAGGAGTTCGCCCGCTTGGCGGACGAGATAACCAAGACCCAGCAGACCTTTAAATTTACCGATTTGGGGGCCGTGGCCGAAGGGTTCAAGGGCGTCGCCGGTGCCGCCGTCTCGCAAAACATGAGCATCACCCAGGTGCTCGCTACCCTTGGGCAGCTCAACGACGTATTGGGCGGGGCCGAGGCGGGCACGGCGCTCAAGGCCGCGCTGCTGAGAATCGCGCCCGCGGCCAAAGCCCTGGGGTTTGAGGTCGAACGCACGGCCTCGGGCGGGCTGGATTTCATCGCGACCCTGCAAAACATGCACAAGAAGCTGGGCGATACCACCAAGTGGACCGACGCAACGCGCGAATCGCTGGTCAAGGCGTTTGGTGAAGAGGGATACAACGCGATCGTCGGCCTGCTGCCCAAACTGGAAGGGCTGGCCGATAAGTTTGGGGATGTGACCGACGCGGCGGGCGTGACAAAGGGCACTGTGGAGGACCTGAACGAGACCCTGGGAGCCAAGATCGACGTCCTGAAAAACCGGCTTACCAATTTGGGCAATATGCTGTTCGGCGGAGAAAATGAGGGTGTCGGTTCGGCCATCGACGACATCAGCGGGTTCGTGCTCGCCCTGCAAAAGCTACAGGAAGCCGACCCCGAGTCGTTCGCTAGGTACACCAACGTCTTTCTCGGTCTGATTGCCTCCCTGGCCGGTCTGGCCGTGCTCAGCGGGCTGATCATGGTGCTGCTGCCCGTTGCTTCCGCCCTGGCGCTGATCGGCGGATTTATAGGCGCGGTCGGCGTTGCTATTGCCGCACTAGTCGGGCTCTGGATTGCCGTCGTTTATTACTCGAAAAAGGCCGCCGGGAGCTGGGAGCAGTTTTGGCAAGGCCTCAAAGAGATGTTCGATCCCCGGGCCATGCTGCAACAGACCTGGGATTTCTACGTTGTTGTGCCCTTCAACCAGACAAAAAAGGATTTTGAGGCCCTGATCCTCTGGTTTCGCGGCTCGGGCAAGCGCCTCTGGCAGAAGTTCAAAGAGGGCCTTACCGAGGGTTGGGGCGACGTAAAGACCTACTTCAGCGACAAGCTGACCTGGATTAGCGGCCTTTTCCCGCACTCCGAGCCCAAGTGGGGACCGTTGCGCGGTCTGATGCGTGCGGGCGAGACCACGATGAAGATGTACGCCGAGGGGATCCGGCGTGGCGCGGCCGACCTGGCGCGCACCACGGCCGGGGCTTTGGCCCTTTCCGCTCCGCGTCCGGCGCTCGCGGCTGCCGGCGGCGGCCGCCAGGTGACGATCAGCGTTGGCGACATCGTGATCCACGATCGCAGTGGCGACTCGCGCGACACTGCCCAGCGCGTAACGCGGGCCGTG
>JAVCCG010000086.1 GCA_030765605.1 Candidatus Alcyoniella australis | reverse complement strand
GGCGCAGGTCGTCCTCGATCGTCCACTGGTAATCGCGCGCCGCCTGGCCGAAGTTGGCCAAATAGATGTAGTCGTACCAGACGTTGTGCGCTTTGTGGACCGTGGGGCGGACGTTTTCGTCAAAGACCTGCCTGTAGAACGCCAGACGGTTGGGGTCGCGCTCGAGACGTAGAATGTTGAACCAAGTCTCGTGGCTTAGATTGAGCCCGTAATGCTCGTAGTAGCGGTTGAAGAAGCCGATCTTTGCATCGATCGGCAGCATCGGAGCCACCTTTTCAAAGCGCTCTTCGTAGAGTTTCCAGTAGTAGGGATCGTCGGTGACGTGGGCCTCGATCAACGACCAGTCCAGTTGCATGGTCGGCGTAATCTGCGCGGCCACGGTGCTCGGCGTGCCGGTCTCTTTGATGATGAACCAATAGTAGAAGCGCGCGGTGTCGACCACCTCGACGATGTCCTCGCGGATCATTTGGCGAATCTCCTCGTCGTCGAGCAGATCGTAGGCCACGGCCATTCCCAGGAACCAGCCGGTGTACTGATCGCGGCTGGTCTCGCCGACCCAAAAGCTCCCCTCGTATTCGCCTTCGCCCTGATGGTAGCGACTGTGCCCCCCGACGTAGCCGCTGTTGTAGGGCGCCTCGTCCGGACCGGCGTAGCGTGCGATGTAGCCCGGGCTGCCGGTAATTTTGAGGTGGGTATGCAAGGTCTGCACGGCCTTGACCGCGTTGTCAAAGGCCTGCTGGTCGCCGGTCACCGCGTAGCGGTACGCTTCGCCCGCAAGGTAGGTTCCGGTCCAAATCGTCGAATCGCCGGTGCCTCCCAGAGACTGGATCGCGCTCAGCGTCTCGTCGGTGAAATGGACCTCGCTCGCACCGCCGTAACCCGTGGAACACCACTGCTGAAACCACTGGTCGTACTCAACGGCCTTGTCCTCAAGATACTGATCGTCCACAGCCACGGCCGCCGCGGGCAGCAGCAACAGGGCGACGCTGATCAACAGACGCATTAACAGACTCATCGGCATCCTCCACTACGGGTGCGTTAAGCTCGTCGGATTTTACATTAAAAGCGCTTCGCGGTCTGCACGGCTTGTGGCATGCGACGCACTCTGATATTTCAGGTTTGGGGGTAAGCCCAATGAAAAGAATATCCTTGGCGTTGGTGATCGTCTGCCTGGCCGCCTCGATGCTGCTGCTTGCCACTGTGCAAAATGCGCGGGGCGACGACTGCGGACTGATCGCCGATTCGGACCTGCGCAACTACTGCCGCGGCGATTGCGGGTTCATCGATGATTCGGACCTGCGCAATCTGTGTCGCGGCGATTGCGGATTTATCAACGATTCGGACTTGCGCAATTACTGCCGTAAGGACTGCGGGTTCATCCAGGACTCGGACCTGCGTAATTTCTGCCGCGGCGAATGCGGGATCATCAAGGATTCGAACCTGCGCAACCTGTGCCGCGGCGACTGCGGATTCGTCACGGACGCCGATTTGCGCTCCCTGTGCCGCAGCGGCAAGAAGCTGCCCTACAAGGCCGTTAAATAGACCGGTCCGAATTATCGATCAGGGTTGGTCGCTGAACAGCCGTCGGATCAGGCCGGAAATCTGGTCAAAACTTTGGGCCACGGCATCGGGGTCCAGCTGTTCAAGCTGCTGTGGATCGCCGAATCCGTAGAGTGCGGCGATCACCTTGCAACCTGCCGCGTGGGCCGCTCGGATGTCGTACTCCGTGTCGCCGATCAGCACGCTGCGGCGCGGCTCGCACTCCAGCAGATCGCAGGCCCGCAGGATCAACGCCGGATCGGGCTTGGGTAAAATGTCGGGATCCGTGCCGAGGATCAGCTCGAAGTGCTCGGCCAGGTCCATCTTCTGTAAAAGCTGCTGAGCCATGTACGAGCGCTTGGTGGTGACCACTGCCATCCGATGTCCGCGTAGCTGCGTCAGAGTTTGCTTCACCCCGGCAAACGGCTTGGAGTAGACGTCGCAGTGGTCAAAGTAGTAGCTCTTATACTCGTCGGTACAGGCCTCGATCGTCTCGGGCGAGGGCTCGTGCATCAGCCCCTGGAACGTCGCCTCGAGGGTCGTGCCGATGTAGGGCAGAACCGACTCGATGGGTGCCTTGATGCCGCCGTAGAGCTCGATCGCGTGATTGATCGCCTGGGCGATGTCCATTCGCGAGTCAACCAAAGTGCCGTCGAGGTCGAATAACAGGGTAGGTTTCATTGGCCGCAGATTCTAACCGCGGCTTGCGCAGTTGCAAAGTGCATATGCAAGAAAAGGGACTTCGTGCGCTCGATGGGCGGACGCTTGACAACACTGGATTGCGGAGGGTAATACATGGCTGGTTACAGTTCGATACAGATTGCCTGCGATTGGGTTTGGTCGCGAAAGGAGAATTTCCAATGAAGAGATTCAGGGTCCTCTATCTGCTGATCCTGCTGTGTTCTCTGGGCCTAGTGCTCGGGCTGGCAGTGTCGTGCGACCAGGGCGACGACGATGACGACGACGACCTTGTCGACGACGATGACGACGACGATACGGGCGACGACGACGATATTGGCGACGACGACGACGACCCGGTGGACTACGACATGGTTATCGACGGGTTCGTCCCGGCAATGACCTTCGTGGTGCTCTACGGCGGACAGATGCAGGCCGACGGCCAGGATTCCATCGCCCTGTCCGGCAGCCACATCATGTTTATGTTCCAGCCCTCGGCTGCGCCCACGGCAGGCCAGTACGACCTGACCTGGGACTATAACGATACGTCCACGCAGCCCGCGATCATGGTCATTTATATCCACAATATGACGATCAACATGGACATGACCTTCACCTACGAGAAGGCGTTCATGTGCTACAACGGCACCTTCGATGTGGCCTCGACCGGCGATATCGGCGCCTACTTCAGCGCCTCTGCCCTCGACGCGCAGATGATCGAGGTAATGCTGGTCGACCAAGGCGGCGGCAACATGGCGATCCAAGTGATGCCCGAAGGGCGCAAAGCCCTGATGCAGTTAGGACACCTCGAGTGCGGAATCGCCTCCTATCCTCCGGGAATGGGCGACATCTGCATGTAGCCGATGATGCAATTATTCCACAGGCCCCGGACCTCTCCGGGGCCTTTTTCGTGCTTTGCGCATGAAATTAAAACGAGGAAACCATGATCGTTGATTTCAAGGGAATCACGCCGCAGATCGATCCCTCGGCCTGGATCGCGCACAGCGCTCTGGTGCTCGGCGACGTGTGCATCGGCGCGCAGTCCAGTGTCTGGTACAACTCCGTGGTGCGCGGCGACGTCAACCGCATCCGTATCGGCGCACGCAGCAATATCCAGGATTTGAGCATGGTGCACGTCACGCGCGACCTGGCCGACCTGTGCATCGGCGACGAGGTGACGATCGGGCATCGCGTGATCGTCCATGGCTGCAAGATCGGGGACCGGGTGATGGTCGGCATGGGAGCGGTGATCCTGGACAACGCGCAGATCGAATCGGACGTGATCATCGGCGCCGGATCGCTGGTGCTTCAGGGGCAGCAGATTCCCGCTGGTGTGCTGGCAGTGGGCCATCCGGCCAAAGTGGTGCGCGAACTCACTGAGCGCGACCTGCAATGGCTTAGGCTCTCCGCAGCTCACTACGTCGAGACCTCAGCGGAACACGCTGAAATCGCGCTTCCTAAATCTTGATTACTTATTGTTATTATATGCTTACAGCACAATAGCTAAAGCATTTCATTAGCAACGTTACTGTATCTATTTGTTTTTATACCATGTCATCTATTTGCCGCTGTATTTCCGCCCGATCCAGCCCCTGTGCAGCCAGCCGATGGACCAGGGCGATGCGCGCGCCGTACAGGTCCCAGGAATAGGGGGCCACTCGCGCTCTGGCAGCTTGTCCCAGTTGCGTTGCCAGCTGCGGATCGTCCATCAAGCGTTGCACGGCATCGGCAATCGCCTGCGCGTCTCCGGGCGGCACCAGCAGCGCCTCCTGCTCGTGGCGGGCGATCGACCCGGCGTTGGCCGTGGTGATCATCGGCGCGCCCGCAGCCATCGCCTCGTAGGTCACCAAGGCCGAACCCTCCTCATAGGTCGGAAAGACAAAGGCGTCGGCAACCGACATATAGCCCGCGGGGTGGGGCACGAAGTCGAGGAAGACCACCTTGTCGCGGGGAAAGTCCAGCCGATCGATGATCTGCCTGGCCTGAGCGTCAACGACGCCGGCCATGTTCAGGATCAGATCGCTTCCGCGCTGGTGCAAAATTTTGATCGCTTTGAGCAGCGGCACCACGCCCTTGCGTAGGCTGACCTGGCCGACAAACAGCAGCCGATACGGTCCGGACGGCCTGACGTTGAACTCGGGGTGCGGCCAATCGACCAGCGGGTCCACGCCGAACGGGACCACGATCAGGTTGTCCCGCGAGTGGCCGTTTTCCTCGAAACTGCGTTTGACGAACTCGCTGGGCACCACGATCAGGTCGGCGATCCGGTACTCATCGAGGCAGCGCGCCACCACCGCGGGCATGATCGGCTCGCGCTTCACGCCGACCTCGAGGCCGGCCTCGGCGATCAGCCGCGCCTGGCTGAGAATGTGCGTGGATCCACGGGTTAGGATTGTGCGCTTGCCAGCGCGTTGCGCCAGTTCCAGCGAGCGTGGGGCCTGGGCGGTCCAGCCGTGGTACAGCGGGTGGTCGTTGTCGACCATCCTGCGCTGCCAGCGGTCGAAATCGAGGTTCTTCAGATAGTAGTAACTCTGGTCCGACAGCGGCCGCACCAGGCGGCGCGGCAGACGAAACGGGCGGCGCTGCACCAGCTCGTCGGGCAGGATTCCCCGTTGCACCCCTTGGCACGCCAACTCGCCGAGTAGGCCCGCCCGGAAAAGCCCCAGGGCCGCGTACTTGGCAATGCGCCCGATGCCTCCGCCGTTGAGGTGCGCGGCGATGCTGTAGAGGCAGGTGGCTTGGGACAAAGTCAGGGTCGCTTGCTGCGGGCCCTGCGGCTGCGCTTGCGCTTCACGGACCCCTCGTCGTCTTGGTAATAGTAATAGTAGCCGTAGTGCCCGCCGCCGGCCATGCTGATGTTGTTGCTCACCACACCCAGCAGGTTGGCGTCGACGTTTGCCAACAGGCTGATCGCCCGCTGCACCGCATCGGCCCGGGCCCGGCCCAGCTCAACCACCAGCAGTGTGGCGTCGAGCATCGCCCCCAAAATCGCGGCATCGGTCACGGCGATCACCGGCGGCGAGTCGAAAATCAACATCTCGTATTCCTGGCGCAGCTCGTCTAGCAGGCCGCGCATCGCCTTGCTGTACATGATCTCCGTGGGATTGGGCGGAATCGGACCGGAGGCGAGCACGTCCAGCCCCTCGATCTGCGTGGAGCGGACCACATCGCGCCATGCGTTCTGGCCGGTGAGCACGTTGGTCAATCCAGGCTCGCGCTCGATCTGGAAAATGCGGTTGATGCTCGGCTTGCGCAGGTCGGCGTCGATCAGCAACACGCGCCGTCCGGCCGCGGCTATCGTCACCGCCAGGTTGGCCGAGATCGTGCTTTTACCCTCGCCGGGTCCGGCGCTGGTGACCAGCAATGTGTGCAGCTTGTGGTCCGGGTCGCCGAACTGCAGGTTGGTGCGCAGCGAGCGGAAGGCCTCGCTGGCCGGACTCTTGGGGTTGAGCCTGGTCACCAATTGCGGCGAGATGCCCGGCGGAGCCTCTGCTCCGCGACGCGAATCGGCGATGCGCGGAATCGTGCCGTAGCTGGGCTTGCCGGTCAGCCGCTCGACCTCCTCGACGGTACGGATCGAGTCGTCGACGAACTCGAGCAGGAACGCCGCGCCCAGGGCCGCCAGCAGCCCGACGATCAGGCCCATCAGTAGGTTGAGCTTGACCTTGGGCCGCACCGGCACCTTGGGTACGATGGCGCTGTCGATCACGCGGATATTGCCCACTGTGGCCGCCTTGGCGATCCGCGCCTCCTCGCGCTTCTGCAGCAGCAGGGTGTAGATCCCTTCGTTGACCTGCCTGGTGCGCGCCAGCGACGCCAGATCGCGCTCGGTGCTGGGCAATTGCCCCAGCTGCGCCAAATAGTCGTCGACCACCCCCTGCAGGCTCTGGGCGCGGCCCAACAGCGTGGCACGGCTAGAGAGCAACACCTGCTCGATGTTGTCCTGGACTTGTTCGATCTGCGCCTGGACCGCGCGCACCTCGGGGTGGTTCTCGGTCAGAACCGACAGCAGGCCGCGGCGTTGCTTGACCAGCTCGGCCAGCTCGATCCCGTGGGTCGAGAGCACCACGTCCTCGCGCTGGACCGCCGGCAGCATGGTCAGCGCCTGCTCGGCCCGGCCGGCGAGCAGGTGGTCAAGCACCTGCTGCACCTCCGTCGCGCGCATCCGTACTTCGTAGAGTTGGGCCTCGAAGCGCGCCAGCTGCTCGATCAACGCCTCGGCCTCGGAGGAGAGCAGCATCACGCCGTTCTCGGACTTGAAGCGCTGCAGCTCGTCCTCGCTGCTGTCCAGTTGCTCCTGAACCACTTGCAGCGAGGCCTGGATAAAGCTCAGCGTCTGGCTGGCCTCGGCCGACCTCTGCTCGATGTTCTGCCGACGGTAGATCGTCACCAAGGCGTTGACGACCCGCGCGGCCAACAACGGATCGCGGCTGGTGTAGCTTACGCCGATGATGTTGGTCTTCTCGCCGACCTGCCGCACGCGGGTGTTGTCCTGGACCTCCCACACCGCCTGCTCGAACGGGACCTGAACGATCGAGAGCAGGTCGCCCCGCTTGGCGCGCACATTGTCGATCCGCAGCGTCAGTATCGGCGTCTTGAACAGTTCTTCGGACCGGGCCGTGCCCATCGTCCCGCCGTCCGGATCGCTGATCTCGAAGGCGCCGTTCTCGTCGACAAAGCGCAGCTCGTAGGGACGTCCCATTTGCTCGGGCGGCACGTTGAGCTCGACCAGCTGGGCGTAGGCGTCGCCGTTGCCGATGATCCGCCGGTCCAGCTGCAGCTCGCCCACGACCCCCTCGGCCACGGTGCGGCTGCGGATGATCTCCATTTCGTCCGCCACCGGGCTGCCCTTACCGAGCTTGGCCAGGTCGGAGAGCAGCGTATCCTGTCCGCCCTCCTCAAGGACCTGTACAGTGCTCGACGCCTCGTACAGCGGAGTGGCGAGAATCGTCCAAATTGCGGTCCCGATGAAAACCACGGCAAAGGTCAGCGCGGCGATCAGCCGTCGGCGATAGATGATCCGCAGGTAGTCGGCCAGGCTTGCGGCCTCGCTGCGCCCGCTATGAGCCGTGGGGTAGGGCATGCCGCGATTCAATCCCTCACCTACTGGACCAGGGATTGTGCTGCCGCGGCATCGACGATGATCCGCGAGAGGTTGGGCAGCAGCTGCTGCATGGCGCGCTCCCACTTGGTCAGCCCGGTGGCCGGCACAAAGACGATGTCGCCCGGCTCGAGATCGAAGCGGTCGAGCTGCCGTCCGCGCAGTACGTCGCGGAAGTTGACGGTATAGACCGTGGGCTCGGCCAGGCCTCCGCGCACAACCTGGACACCGCTTTTATAGGCGTAGTTCTCGTTGAAGCCCCCGGCCTCGGCGATCGCCTCGGCCAGCGTCAGCCTGCCGTGGCGCATTACCACCACGGTCGGCAGGTTGACCTCGCCCAGCACGTAGACCCGCAATGTGCTGGCCGAGGGCACGTAGATCAGGTCGCCGCGCTGAACCGGCAGATTCCGTCCGGTCTCGCCGCCGCGAAACAGCGCACGAAAATCGACCGGAACCACGCTGTCCTCGCGCACTAAAAAGGCCTCGGAGAGGTTGGCGTCCTGCGTCAGGCCGCCGGCCAGACCCACGGCCTCAATCAAGGTGGTTTCGCCACGACCGGCGAACACCCCGGGCTGCAACACCTCGCCGAGCACAAAAAACTTGCGCGAGCGATATTCGATAATCTGCACGTCCACCTGCGGATCGCGGAGAAAATGGGCGAGCAGAGCGGTCAGCTCGATCTGCAACTCGACCACGGTCAATCCCGCTGCGGGCACCCTGCCGACCAACGGCACGAAGATCGCGCCGTCCGGGTCGATCGGTCCCTCTTTGAGCAATTCCTCGCGTCCGTAAACCGTGATCAGCAGCAGGTCATCCAAGCCCAGGGTATACGGCCCGGCCTGGGTCGGGGGCAGGGCGGAAGCACCCGGACGCTCGACGCTGATCAACGGTTGCTCCGCGGTCTGGGAGTCGGGGCCGACGTTCTTGGCGCAGGAACACAGGGTCAGCAACACGACCAGTATGATCGCTGTGATTTGCGGCCGATATTTCCCTGTAACCGCCATCGAGCACTCCCTCTGTCTCATAAATAATCTAGGTTATGCTCGATATAAGTCTTTGGCAACCCGCAATAACCGTTGTACGGCAATGGCATCAGCCGCTGTAATAAACCTGCTTGATCCGCCTGGGCACTATGGTATGTTGGACCTGAGTCCTGCAGTGATCGTGATGGCGATAACGATCGATTGACAACACAAACTCCTAAGTCCGAGGCCCGAGCATCCACCAGATGGAACTGCTGGCCTGGACAACCTATTTGTAACAGTCAGTTCGCAATCTCCTCGCCACACGACACATGCGGGGCTTCCTTTATTTTGATTCCCCCCGCATCAATTATTCGGATCCGCTCTTATCGGGCCAGTGGAACTCGTAGAGGTGCTTGAGGTACTTCAAGTAGTCCAGGAAGCGGGCCTCGTTGGAGCCGGCGAAGGACAGGATGCGCACTCCGGCGCCAAAGGGGTGGTCGAGGCTGTCCTCGTCGCACTGAAAACTGGTCATCACCTCGGCCAGGCAGTACAGCGGATCGAGATTTTTGCCGCAGAGCTTCATCTCAAGGTGCTGGCCGACTTGCAGCATCCGCCGCGTGCGCACGTAGAGCCCCTTGGCCGCCACGTCCGCAGTGGCCGCCTCCAGCAGGTCGAGAACGTCGTCGCTATAGATCTCGAGGATGTCGCTGTAGCGCGGATGCTCGCGACGCTCGAAATCACGCTTTGTCAGCTGCGCGACGTAGTCGATATACGTCAGCGGCGGCTCGATCAGGCGCACACCCATCATGAACTTGTGCGTGGCGATCACCGGCAGCGAGCGGCTCCAACTCACCACTCCGCCCAGCTGCAGCGTCGGGTTCTGCGGGATGTTCACCTCGACACCCAGCTCCACGCCGATCTCGAGGTTGCGGTTGCCGCTGATGCCGATTCCCTTTTCGGTCATGTTTTGGATATAGACCGCGAAGCGCTCGTCGGCGTAGCTGACCATGGCAAGCAACTGGCGTGATACGCGCAGTCTCAATCGCTGTTCTTCTCTTTTTTCATTATCCATATCGATCCCAATCCCAGTTGAACCTAGCAGTATGTTCAGTGGGGATGCAACAATTACCGCGGCCGGCAATGCAAAGTATGCCCTTCTTTTTTAAATCGCAGGCCAGTAGAATGTGACCTTCGTAAATCCAACACTGGCTACGAGGTCGTCAGGCATGCCTAAAAGCGAAGCCAACTGCATCTT
>JAVCCG010000085.1 GCA_030765605.1 Candidatus Alcyoniella australis | reverse complement strand
CTCGACGACGACGACGATGACGACGACGACGATGATGATGACGACGACGACGACGACTGCACCGACAACACCGCCCCCGAGCTGCTTGGCTTCGAGATGCAGTACGACGAGGACGGCGACGGCAGCAACGACGGCGCCTTCACCGCGCCGATCACTTTCGCCGCTGGCGATATTGCCTCTTACTTCCTGGGCATGGCCTATGCAGACGACGACTGCAACCTGCCCGGCGGCGAGTTCTGGTCCAAGATGACTCTGGACGGAACTGTCGAGTGGGATTGGGAAGCCGGCGACTCGCCTCTGCCCGAGGAGCTGGGATGCTCCACCGACGAGTCGGGCCTGATCTACGGATTCTCCTTCACCCCGGCGGCCGGCGCCTATGAGATGAACATCTATTGGACGGACATCTGTGGTGCGCAGAGCAACCAGGTGGACGTTACCTGGACGATCACTGCCGACTGATAGTTCGCGCTACCAAGTAGCAATTCAAGGCCCCGGCATCTGCCGGGGCCTTTTTTCATGGAAATCGGCCGGGGCTATTTTATATCCAAGCCGCCCCGGAGAGCCTGCACGCAAAGATCGATTTACCCCACATCCCCAATCGTACGCCGCGGGGTGGGTCGTTGCATTAAGATCAGCGTACTACGCGTGCCTTGCCGCAGCTCATAGCTGCCGCGAGCTTTGCCGGTGTCTTAAAGGTGTAATTCGACCACGTCGCGGTCGCACAGCACGTGGTCGCGCGGCACGCGCATTCCATCGTACTTAGCCTCGCCCCAGATCCGGCAAAATTCGAGATTGCGTGCGAAGTCCTTGTGGATCGAGCGCGCGAAATCGAGCACGGTCGAGCCCACGGGCAGGATCACCGGGCTGCGCATGTCCGGCGGCTTGCTCGGCGCCTTGGTGTAGATCCGTAGCACGTTCAGCGCCTGCCAGATCAGGCCGCGCAACGGCTCGATCCCCAGCAGCGAGCGGGTGTCGATCCGGATGAACTCCAGCGGCGCGCCGGTGAGCTCGAAGAAGATCGCCAGGTTCTCAAGGGCGCCGGGCTGCTCGACCTTGTTCGCCACGTAGCGCACCTTGCACCAGGCCTTGCCGTCGGGGTCGAAGCGGTCCTGCGGCGCGGGATCGAAGCGGATGCGGTGTTGCTCCATCAGCCCGTTGATCGCGATGTAGTCGTCGACGATCGAGTCGGACGCGGCGTCGAACATCGAGAGCACCAGGTCGGCGTTGCGGATCAGGCCGTTCATCCAGGTCTGGTAATGTTCGGCGCAGACCGCCGGTGCGTCGATCAACTGCACTGACGCATCCTCGTAGGGCATCATCGCCGGCGCCGCTTTGACCGTGGTGTAGGGGTAGGGGGCGATCTCGGGCGCGGCGTTGGTCAGCGCCGCGACCAGGCTGGATTTACCGCAGTTGGGCGGACCGACGAGGATCACCTGTCCGGCCCCCTCCTTGGGGATCGAGTAGTCGAACGAACGCTTCTGCGAGGACTTGGATTCCAGGCTCTGTTTGAGCTTGCTGATCCGGCGCTTGATGTCGCCCTGCAGGTGGTCGGTCCCCTTATGCTTGGGGATCAGCCGCAGCATCTCCTCCAGATGGCCCAGCCGCTCCTGCGGCTCGCGGGCCTCTTTGTACCGTTTCTCGGCGGCGAGGTAGTCGGCGGTGAGGTTGGCCGGCATTGCGGTTAACCCGGACTACTCATAGGGCTTCTACTGCGATGCACGATCTGCTCGCAATAACTGCGTCATCCTTGCCGATCCGTGCTCGACGTACCTCAGCGGGTACGCCTGCGGAGGCGGCTTTGAGCCGCCCGCAAAGCTCGCGTATCGCGCTGGTCGTTGACCAACGAACCGCCCCGCGTCGTGCAAAACATCGGTGAACCACAACCTAGGAGAGCTTCCTTGTTCTTGCGGCAGCTTGCGCATCTCGTATACGAACCCCCATGAGTAGCCCGGGTTATCAGAAGCGGGCGAACACCAGCTGCTCGAGCTCGAGCCTGCCCAGCGGTTCGGGTTTTTCCGCCGGATGGCCCAGGGCGATCACCGCCATCAACTCCAGTTGCGTCGGCGCACCGAGCAGTTCGCCGACCTGGGCCGCGTGGTTGAGGATCTCGCCGAGCCAGACCGCGCCGAGCCCTTGGGCGTGGGCCGCCAGCAGCATGTTCTGGCAGCAGGCGCCCACGGCCTGGGCGTCCTTGAGGTGACTGTAGCTAACCGAGCTATCCAGAAACACGGCGATCGCCGCCCGCGCCCCGAGCAGCACCGGCGCGTACTTGGTGCACTGCGCAAGCTGCCTAAGCTTTTCGCGGTCGGTGATTACGGCAAAGCGCCAGGGCTGATTGTTCATCCCCGACGGGGCGTACCTGGCACACTGGAGGATCCGCTGAAGTGCGGCTTGGTCTACCGGCTGTTCGTCGAAATGGCGAATCGACCGGCGGCTGAGGATCGCATCGATCACTTGATTTTCCATATCGACTTTATACAACAATCCCGTTTTCTGTAGAAGACGCCTGCGGCTTGGCAGGATTTGGCGGCCGTTGTAGACTCTTGCCACCCAGAAATTAGGAGGTCCGATGTATACCAAGCGTAAACTCACAGTGGCTGGCATTGCACTGCTCGCGATGCTCGTTTTCGTGTTCGTCAGCGGTTGCGGCAGCTGCGGCGAGAAGTTGGCCAGCGAGGCGCTGGAGAGGGTGGCCGAGCAGCAGGCCGGCGGCGACGTAGAGATAGACAGCGAAGGCGGAACGATCACGATCTCCGGCGGCGACGAGAACAGCGGCGGAACCATGGCCTTTGGCGAAAATGTGAGCATGCCCAGCAACTGGCCGCCCGAGGCCAAGATTTTCGATGGCGCCAAGCCGGTGATGGTAATGGTCGGCGACGACGGTGCGTTCGGCACCTTCCAGACCAAGGCCGACGCGGACAAGATCTCGAGTTTCTACGAGGGCCACTTCAAATCCCAGGGCTGGAAGCTCAACGGGTCGATGGCCACACCGATGGGCAAGACCCTGGTGTTCGAGCAGGGCGACAAGAACTGCACGATCACGGTCAGCCCCGCGGGCAACGACAGTGATCAGAACACGTTCACCATCACTTACGCCGAAGAGAAGTCCTGAGCCGGAGAAAGAATAAAACGGGTTCCCTGCGTAGACGATTCCGGGCGCACCTGCGAAACACGGGCCTGATCGCGCCCGCTGATCGCGTGCTGGCGGCATATTCGGGCGGACCGGATTCGCACGTGTTGCTGCACCTGTTGCACTCGTTGCGCGAAGAGTTCGGACTGAAGTTGGCCGCGGCGCATTTGCATCACGGCCTGCGCGGGGCCGAGGCCGACGCCGATCTCGAGCACTGCCGGGCCGTGGCCGCGGACCTGGACGTCGAACTGTACGAGGGCCGGGCGCAGGTGCGGGCCGGCGAGCAAAGCGTGCAGGGCGAGGCGCGCAAGGTCCGCGAGGCGTTCCTGGAAAATATTGCCCGCGAACACGGCCTGGACAAGATCGCCACCGGACATAACGCCGACGACGTGATCGAGACTCTGGTATTCAGACTCTCGCGCGGCACCGGGATTCACGGCCTGGCGGGCATCCCGGAAAAGCGCGGCCCGTTCGTGCGCCCGCTGCTGCCTTTTCGACGCACGGAGCTGATCGAATATGCGCGTCAGTGCTCGATCGAGTACCGCGTCGACAGCTCCAATCGCGACCCGCACTACACGCGCAACCGCATTCGGCACGAAGTCTTGCCTGTGGTTTATCAGCAGCTGGGGCAGGGCACCGCCCGCTCAATTTTGCGCCTGGCGCGCATCGCCCGCCTGGAGGACGAGGCTCTCGATCATTTGGCTGTGCAGGCCGAACAGGAACTTGTGAAACCCGACGGCCGCGACAACCTATTGATCGAACCCAACGGGCTGCGCGACCTGCCCGAGGCGCTGGCGTTGCGTGTATTGCGCATTGCCCTGGGCCGCGCCGCGCGTTTCGAAATCAGCTCGCGCCATCTGGAGCTCTGCCGCGACGTGGTATGCGGCCTTGCAGCGCAGAGCCGCGCCGACCTGCCGCGCGGTCTGCGAATCGAGCGTTTGGGCGACACGGCCTGGATCGGCCCCGAGACTGCGCAGCCGCCTGTGGGACGCCCCTTTGATCCGGTGCCGCTGGCCGTGCCCGGCCTGACGCGGCTGCCCGGCGAACACGGATCAATCGAGGTGCTGCAAAGTCCGGCGGAGTGCCAAACGCCGCTTCTCGAGTTGGACGCGGAGCGGATCGTCGGCGAGCTGTGCTGCAGGACATACCGCTTTGGCGATCGCTACGCCCCGCAGGGTTCCTCCGGCGAGCAAAAGCTCAAGCAGCTGTTCGACCGCTTGGGTTTCAAGACCCTACAGCGCAGACAGTGCCTGCTGCTGGTCGACTCGCAAGGGGTGATCGGCGGCAGCGGATTGCCCGTAGCGCAACGCGTCGCGCCCAATCAGGTCTCGAAATCGATCATATGGGTACGTTTTCGTTGACAATGCACAATAGGGTACCTATGGTTTAATATCCGGCAGGACCGGATAGTCATTGGTGCGCTTTGCGCCCGGGGGAAATATAGACTTTATGAAGCCGTACATGAAGAATCTTGCCGCGTTTTTAATCCTGATTCTGATGTTTATCCTGCTATTTAGGTACGTCAGCGAGGATACCGGAGTCGAGAACCTCATATATTCCGATTTTCTGAAAAAAGTCCAAGCCAACGAGGTGACCGAGCTGACGGTCAAGGACATGGACTTCACCGGTCTGCTGGTCAACGAGCA
Source organism: Candidatus Alcyoniella australis (assembly GCA_030765605.1). Taxonomy (NCBI): domain Bacteria; phylum Candidatus Lernaellota; class Candidatus Lernaellaia; order Candidatus Lernaellales; family Candidatus Alcyoniellaceae; genus Candidatus Alcyoniella; species Candidatus Alcyoniella australis. The sequence goes on along the minus strand of JAVCCG010000085.1, from coordinate 123,866 downwards.
GAGCTTTCATACTACCGGTCTGTTCAACGAACGGTTGCAGGAGCTGCTTGAGGCCACCGATCCCAAGGTCGAGTACACGGTGTTGCCCATCGGTCCCTCGCCGTTAATGAGTTTCCTGGTCACCTGGTTCCCGATTCTGTTGGTGATCGGGATCTTCATCTTCCTGATGCGGCAGCTGCAGGGCGGCGGCGGCAAGGCGATGAGCTTCGGTAAAAGCCGCGCCCGGCTGATGTTGGATAAACACAACAAAGTGACGTTCTCCGACGTGGCCGGAATCGACGAGGCCAAAGACGAACTCGAGGAGATCATCGAGTTTCTGATGGACCCCAAGAAGTTCACCAAGCTCGGCGGCCGGATTCCCAAGGGCGTGCTGCTGATGGGCCCGCCGGGCACGGGCAAGACCCTGCTGGCGCGGGCGATCGCCGGCGAGGCCAGCGTGCCGTTCTTCTCGATCTCCGGCTCGGACTTCGTCGAGATGTTCGTCGGCGTGGGCGCCAGCCGCGTGCGCGACCTGTTCATCCAGGGCAAGAAGAACGCGCCGTGCATCATCTTCATCGACGAGATCGACGCAGTGGGTCGCCATCGCGGGGCCGGACTGGGCGGCGGGCACGACGAGCGCGAGCAGACCCTAAACCAGCTGCTGGTCGAGATGGACGGCTTCGAGTCCAACGAGGGTGTGATCCTGATCGCTGCGACCAACCGTCCGGACGTGCTCGATCCGGCGCTGCTGCGGCCGGGCCGTTTCGACCGGCGGGTGGTGGTGCCGATTCCGGATATCAAGGGCCGACTGGGCATTCTGCGCGTGCACAGCCGCAAGGTACCGCTGAACATCGACGTCGACCTGAGCGTGCTGGCCCGCGGAACACCGGGTTTCACCGGAGCGGACCTGGCCAATATGATCAACGAAGCGGCCCTGGTCGCGGCGCGCGAGGAAGGGCAGAAAGTGGCGATGCGCCACATGGAGATGGCCAAGGACAAAGTGATGATGGGCTCCGAGCGGCGCAGCATGATCATCTCCGAGGAGGAGCGGATCAACACCGCCTACCACGAGGCGGGCCACGCGCTGGTGGCGAGCCTGATTCCGGGCGCCGACCCGATCCACAAGGTGAGCATCATCCCGCGCGGCATGGCCCTGGGCCTGACCCAGCAATTGCCCATCGACGAGAAGCACACCTACACCAAGGAATACCTGCTCAACTCCATCGCCGTGTTGCTCGGCGGGCGTGTTGCCGAGGAGCTGGCCCTTGACCACCTCACCACCGGCGCGGGCAACGACTTGGAGCGCGTGACCAGCGTGGCGCGTAAAATGATCTGCGAATGGGGCATGAGCGAGGACTTCGGCCCGGTGACCTTCGGCAAGCACGACGAAATGATCTTTCTGGGCAAGGAGATGGCCCAGCACCTGGAGTATTCCGAGGACACGTCCCAGCGCATCGATGGCGAGGTCGACCGCATCGCCCGCGACCAGTACGAACGAACCAAGAAGCTGATAACCGAGAATCGCGACGCCCTGGATCGCCTGGCCAAGATGTTGCTCGAGTACGAGGTGCTCGACGGCGACGAGATCAGGCAGGTGATCGACAACCGGCCGCTGGAGCGCAAGCCGCCGGACCGCAAGGTGGCGAGTCTCGACGATGACGAGGAGCAGCCGGAGCAGGCCAAGCCGTTGCGCGCAGTTCCCCTCGACGAACAAGAGGAAACGACGGAGAATCCCGAGAAGCAGGGGGACGAGGAACGGCGGTCCGAGACCCCCGAACCTGCTGAACAGCCGGAAGACTAAATGGCGCAATCGAACTCTTGCCACCGCTGGAAAGCCAGGGGTTTCGACCTCGACCTCGAGCAGCGGGTGGCGATCATGGGCGTGGTCAACGTCACGCCCGACTCCTTCTCGGACGGCGGCCGCTACCACGATGCGGACCGCGCGGTCGAGCACGGGATCGAGCTGGTCGCCCATGGCGCACAGATTGTCGATGTCGGCGGAGAGTCGACGCGTCCCGGCGCCGATCCGGTGAGCGTCGAGCAGCAGATCGAGCGCGTGGTGCCGGTAATCCGGCGACTGCGCGGCGAGATCGACGCCCTGATCAGCGTGGACACCAGCCGGGCCGCTGTGGCCCAGGCCGCAATCGACGCCGGGGCGGTGATCGTCAACGACATCAGCGCACTGTCCGCCGATCCGCAGATGGCCGACACCGTGGCGCGCAACGGCGCGGGGCTGGTGCTGATGCACATGCGCGGAGAGCCCAGGAACATGCAGCACGATCCGGTCTACGACGACGTAGTCTCCGAGGTGATCGAATACCTCGAGGCGGCCAAGGCCCGGGCGCTGGCCGCGGGCATCCAGCCCACGGCGTTGGCAGTGGATCCGGGCATCGGATTTGGCAAGACCGTCGGGCACAACCTGAGCCTGCTCAAACACCTCGCGCGCATCGCCCGGGCCGGACGGCCGGTGCTGATCGGCGCCAGCCGCAAGGCGTTCATCGGCGTGCTCAGCGGCGCCGAGGTCGACCAGAGGCTGATGGGCACCGCGGCGAGTGTGACCGCGGCGATTTTGGCCGGCGCGCGGGTGGTGCGCATCCACGACGTGGGCGAACTGCGGCAGACCGTGCAGCTCGCCGAGGCGATTCGCAATGCTTCGTAACGCGCCGCTGCTCGTGGCCCAGGCCTCGCCCACTCCGGCCGCGGCCGGCGAAGCCGTAGCGACACCGCTCGACGGATCGACCGCGATCAGCCGGGCGATCCAAGCCCCGGGCGAGGGCTCGTTCCTTCAGGATCTGACCTTCGCCGACCTAGCCGGCGGCCTGGTGACCGTGGTCGACATTCTGCTGGTGGCCTACGTCATCTATCGCCTGATACTGATCGTCAAGGGCACGCGGGCCACGCAGATCCTGCTCGGCCTGGCACTGCTACTGGTGGTGCAGTGGGTGGCGATTAAGCTGGAGATGAAGGTCGTGAACTTCATCCTCGCCAGCTTTTTAACCAACTTCATTCTCGTGATCGTCGTGCTGTTCCAAAGCGAGATCCGCAGGGCCCTGGCGCGTGTGGGCAAAGCACCGTTTTTTGGATCCCACGAGATGCAGAGCACGGAGCTGGTCTCCGAGCTGGTGCAGACCGTCTCGACCCTGGCCAATCGCCGCATTGGTGCGATCATCGCCATTGAGCGCGACACCGGGCTCAAGGAGTACATCGACGACGCGGTCAAGATGGACGCCGCGGTCAACAAGGACCTGCTGACCGCGATCTTCATGCCCAGCTCGCCGATCCACGACGGCGCAGTGGTAATCCGTAGCGGACGCATCGTGGCGGCGGGCACGTTTTTCCCGCTGGCAACGGACATCGAGATCGAAAAGGACCTGGGTACCCGGCATCGCGCCGCGCTGGGCATTTCCGAGGAGAGCGACTCGGTGGTGATCGTGGTCAGCGAGGAGCGCGGCGAGGCCACGGTGGTCGTCGACGGCACGTTGCGGCCGGTGACCTCCCCCGAGGATCTGCGGATGATGCTCAGCAATATGATCGGATGAGCGATGGTCGCGATTAGGAAAAAAATCTTCGAGAACCTGCACCTCAAGCTGCTGAGTTTGCTGTTCGCGCTGATCCTCTACCTGATGGTGAGCATGGGCGAAGGGCAGGACGTGATCGAGGTCACCCGGCAGCTTAAGCTGATCCAGACCGGCGACCCGACCGGCCTGGCGCGAATCGGCGACCTGCCTTCCGAGATCGAAATCCGTGTCAAAGGGCGCGAGCGCGACATCGAACTGATCGACGAAGACAAGCTGATCTACAACATCGACGTCTCCAACATCACCGAGCCCGAGGTCTACACCTACCGCATTTACAAGCGCAAGATCGACGCCGTGCTGCCGCGCGACGTGATTGTGACCTCCATCGAGCCCAGTCAGATCTCGATCGAGTTCGAGGAACTGATCGAACAGGAGGTCGGCGTCGAGGTCGTCACCGTGGGCCAACCGGCCCCCGGACACGATTTGGACCCGGCGCGGATCGTCACCGATCCCAAGACCGTGGTGATCCAAGGGCCGCGCTCGGTTGTCGGCGCGCTGGTATCGCTGCCCACCGAGCCGTTGGACGTCAACGGACGCCGCGGCAACATCCAGGTCGAGGTGGGGCTGGATACCACGGGCCGGCCGATCGTGGTCAAGGGCGTAAGCCTGATCAGCGTGCTGATCCAGATCGAGCCGCGGATGGCCGCGGTCGAGCTCGAGGACCTGCCGATCGAGGTGATCAATACCGAGCTTAAGTTCGGCGTCGAACCGCCGCAGCTCAGCGTGAAGATCGAGGGACCGCAGATCGATATCGAACGGCTCAATCCCGGCGACGTGAGGCTGGTTATCGACGGCAACGGACTGGAACGCGGCAGCTACCTGCTGCGTCCGAAGTTAATGATTCAACTGCCGGCGGACGCTGTCGGCGGTGTCAAGGGTCCGGATAAATTCGAGCAGGTCAAGGTCAAGCTGCACTGAGGGCCGCAAACGGCCATAGACCGATCGAATTGCGCCGGGCTGGAGGATCGAGTTTGACTCGCCATCTTTTCGGAACCGACGGAGTGCGCGGAGTAGCCAACTCCGAGCCGATGACCCCCGAGACCGTAATGGCCATCGGCCAGGCCGCGGCCCAGGTCTTTCTGCGCCGCAAGGGCCGACGCGACAAGATCCTGATCGGCAAAGATACGCGGCTGTCGGGCTACATGCTCGAGACCGCGCTGGCCTCGGGCATTTGCTCGATGGGCGTCGACGTGTTGCTGGTCGGACCGTTGCCCACGCCGGGCATCGCCTTTCTGACCGCGAGCATGCGCGCCGACGCCGGGGTGGTGATTTCCGCCAGCCACAATCCGTTCCAAGACAACGGGATCAAGTTTTTCGACGCCGACGGGTTCAAGCTGCCCGACGAGACCGAGGCGCTGATCGAACGCTACATGAAGGACGGCGAGCATCTGCAACAGCGCTGCCAGGCCGCGGACGTGGGCAAAGCCGCGCGCGTGGCGGACGCGGTGGGGCGCTACGTGGTGTTTCTCAAGAACACCTTTCCCAAAGGGATGACCCTCGAGGGCTACAAGATCGTGCTCGACTGCGCCAACGGCGCGGCGTACCGCGTGGCGCCGCTGGTGTTCACCGAGCTCGGAGCCGAGGTGGTGTTGGTCGGCGCGGAGCCCGACGGTGTAAATATCAACTGCGGAGTGGGCGCATTGCACCCCGAGGTGATGTGCGACCAGGTACGTCGCAACGGGGCACAGCTCGGAGTGGCCCTCGACGGCGACGCCGACCGCCTGATCCTGGCCGACGAGAACGGCGAGGTGATAGACGGCGATCACGTGATGGCGATGATAGCCAAAGCGCTGCTGCAAAGCGGAGAGCTGCGACGCAACACCCTGGTCTCCACGGTAATGAGCAACATCGGCCTGGAGATCGCCTGCCGCGAGATGGGTTGCCAGCTGCTGCGTACGCAGGTCGGAGACCGCTACGTTGTCGAGGAACTCCGACGCAACGGATACAACTTCGGCGGCGAGCAGTCGGGCCACCTGGTGTTCCTCGATCACGCCACCACGGGCGACGGCACGCTCTCCGCGCTGCAGGTGCTGGCGCTGATGGCTCAGAGCGGCAAGCCGCTGAGCGAACTGTCCAAGGTGATGACCAGCCTGCCGCAGGTACTGCGCAATCTAAAGGTCGCCTCCAAGCCGGACATGACGCAAATACCGCGAGTCTGCCAGGCGATCGAAGCCGCCGAGTCCGAGCTGGCCGACAGGGGACGCGTGCTGGTGCGCTATTCGGGCACCGAGATGTTGGCGCGAGTAATGATCGAGGGCGAGAGCATGCAGCAGATCGAGCGTCTGCGCGACCAGATCATCGAGGTAATCGACAGCGAGATAGGTGCTAAATAGACTGCCGCCGGGTCGGCGGATCAGAGGAGGAAGTAAGTTGGTACGTTTGAACGTCAACATCGACCACGTGGCCACCCTGCGACAGGCCCGCCAGGCCCAGGAACCCGATCCGGTAGCCGCTGCGCTGCTGTGCGAGCTGGCGGGCGCCGACGGGATCACCGTGCACATCCGTGCCGATCGTCGCCATATCCAGGAGCGCGACCTCGAGATGTTGCGCCGCACGCTCAAAACGCGGCTCAACGTGGAGATGGCCACGGAGCAGGACACGATCCGCCTGGTGATGTCGATCGCTCCCGACCAGGTGACCTTCGTTCCCGAGCGTCCCGATGAGCTGACCACCGAGGGCGGCCTGGACGTGATGACGCACCGCGACACGCTGAAGAACAACATCGCGCTGTTCAAGGAGCGCGAGGTGCACGTCAGCCTGTTCGTCGACCCCAACCTCGACCAGGTCAAGGCCGCGCACATGGTCGGCGCCCAGGCGGTGGAGATCAACACCGGCCGCTATTGCGAATCGCCGCCGGGGCCCGAACGCGAGCGCCAGCTGCAGGAGATCGTCAACAGCATCAAGCTCGCCGGCAAGCTGGGCATGGGCTGCCATGCCGGACACGGCCTGGACTATCGCAACCTCCTGCCGGTGGCCGCATTGGCCGAGATCGAGGAGTTCAACATCGGGCACGCGATCATTGCCCGGGCGGCATTGGTTGGCATGGAGCGTGCGGTACGCGAGATGATCGACGCGATCCGCAGGGCGCGGCGGTGATACCGGCGGTCAACGCGGAGCAGATGCGCGAGCTGGACCGCGCCTGCATTGAGGGGCTGGGCCTGCCCGGCGTAGTGCTGATGGAGAACGCCGGACGTGCCTGCGCTGAAAAGGCGCTGGAGTCGTTCGGCGACCGGCTGTCCCGCGGCGTGACCATCCTCTGCGGCAAGGGCAACAACGGCGGCGACGGCTTTGTCATTGCCCGCCATCTGAGCAACCAAGGCGTGCCGGTCGGTGTCTACTTGTTTGGCAGGGCCGACGATGTGCGCGGCGACGCCAGGATCAACCTCGACGTGCTGCGCGCAATGGGCGTCAAGGTCAAACAGATCACCGACGGCCGCGGCCTGCGCACCCTGGACCTGCGCGTGGGACTGGTGGTCGACGCGCTGCTTGGCACGGGGCTCCAGCGGCCGCTGAGCGGACTGCTCGCCCAGGCGGTCCAGCGCGTCAACGGCTGCATGGCCCCGGTGCTGGCCGTGGACATCCCCTCGGGCCTGAGCTCGGATCGCGGTGCGCTGATCGGCCCCTGCATCAGTGCCGAGGTTACGCTGACCTTCGGCCTGCCCAAGATCGGCCAGTTGCTCGAGCCCGGACGCTCGCAGTGCGGCAAGCTGGAGGTCGTCGACATCTCGATTCCGCCTGAGGTGATCGACCGCTACGACCTGTGCGTGGGCCTGCTCGAGCGCGACGATTTCTCTGACCTGTTCATGCCGCGACCCCAGGACAGCAACAAGGGTTCTTACGGCCGCGTTGCCGTATTCGGTTCGAGCCCAGGGCTGACCGGCGCGGTGTGCATGGCCGGGCTGGCCGCCGCCAGGGTCGGCGCCGGGCTGGTGACTTGCGCCGTGCCGCGCTGCTTGGCCCCGATTATTGAGAACAAGCTCACCGAGGTGATGACCCGGCCGCTGCCCGAGCTCGACGGCTCGCTGTGCGCCGAGTCGTTGGACCAGGCGCTGGCCCTGGCCCGCACCCAGGACGTGGTGCTGCTCGGGCCGGGATTGGGAGCGGAGGAGAACGCGCGGCAGTTCGCGCGCGATTTCACCCTGCGCTGCCGCAAGCCGCTGGTGATCGACGCCGATGGGCTCAACGCCTGGGCAGGACGCCTCGACGAGCTGGCCGCACGCCGCGGCCCGACCGTGCTGCTGCCGCATCCGGGCGAGGCCGGCAGGCTGCTCGGCGTTTCTCCCGACGAGGTTCAGGCCGATCGGCTGCTCGCGGCCACAACGATCAGCGAGCGCTCCGGTGCGGTCACCGTGCTCAAGGGCGCAACGAGCATCGTGGCCCGGCCCGAGGGCCTGGCCGCCATCGTGCCTACGGGCAATCCGGGCATGGCCTCGGGCGGCACGGGCGACGTACTGGCCGGGATGATGCTCGGGATGTGGGCCCAGTGGAACGACGAATTCGATGCTGCTGCTGCTGCTGCATACATCCACGGCATGGCCGGCGACCGGGTCGCCCAACGGATCGGCGAGCGGGCCTTGATCGCCGGGGATCTGCTCGACGAGCTGCCGCAGTGCCTCAGGCGACTCGAACGCGAGGCTCGGGGCGAGGATCCCGAGAATTAAAAGCACAACGGTCGCCGATACGATGAAATCCGACAGCGCTGAAATAATAATCGAGCTTGGCGACGCCGCGGCCACCGAGGCGTTGGGTCGCGACCTAGGCCGGGCCATCAAGCCCGGACACGTGTTGGCGTTGATCGGCGAGCTGGGTAGCGGCAAGACCACCCTGGTGCGCGGCTTGGCCGCGGGCATGGGGCTCGACCCCGAGCAGGTGCACAGCCCGACCTTCACCATGATCCAGTTCTATCCCGGCGCGCCGGGTCTGTACCACGTCGATTTCTATCGCCTGGAGCGCCCCGCGGAGCTCGAGCAGATCGGACTGGACGAGGCGTTGGAGGGCTACGACAGCGCCTGTGCAGTGGAGTGGGCCGACAAGTTCCCCGCACAGCTTCCCGCCGGCAGGCTCGAGATCGAGCTTTGCTATAGCGGGCAGGGGCGGCGGGCGCTGCTCAGTCCCACCGACAGCGCGCATGTGTTATTGTGCGCCGCAGTTAAAGCATGATTAATCATCCGGAGTAGCGATGGCCTTAATAGTGCAAAAATACGGCGGCACCAGCGTGGGCAGTATGGAGAAAATCCGCAACGTCGCCGTACGCATTGCGCGGACCCGCACTGAGGGCAACAAGCTGGTGGTGGTGCTCTCGGCGATGGCCGGCGAGACCGATCGACTACTTGGCCTGGCGGCCGAGGCGGCGGCCAAACCCATTGAGCGCGAGCTCGACGTGCTGCTCGCCACCGGCGAGCAGGTGAGCATCGCGCTGATGACGATCGTGCTCAACGAGATGGGTGTACCAGCGATCAGCCTGCTGGCCCATCAGGTCAAGATTCAGACCGACGACAAGTTTTGCCGCGCGCGGATCAAGGCCATCGATCCCGAGGCGGCGCTGCGTCAGCTCGAAGATGGCAAGGTCGTGATCGTCGCCGGCTTCCAGGGCGTGGACGAGGGCGGCGACATCACCACGCTGGGACGCGGCGGATCGGACACCACGGCTGTGGCGCTGGCCGCGGCGCTCAATGCCGACGAGTGCGAGATCTATACCGACGTGGACGGCGTGTTCACCACCGATCCCAACATCTGTCCCAAGGCGCGCAAGCTTGAACGCATCAGCTACGACGAGATGCTCGAGATGTCCTCACAGGGCGCGAAGGTGTTGCAGATCCGCTCAGTGGCGTTTGCCAAACGCTACAACGTGCCGCTACGCGTGCGCTCAAGTTTCAACGACGATCCGGGAACGTTGGTAACCAAGGAGGAGCCGGGCATGGAAAGCATGTTGGTGACTGGAATCGCTTACAACCGCAAGGAGGCGCTGTTGACGATTATCGGGGTGCCCGATAAGCCCAGCGTGGCCTCCGACGTATTTCAGCCGATCTCCGGCGCGGACATCAACGTCGACATGATCATCAAGAACCGCTCGGTCGAGGGCTTCTCCGACTTCTCGTTCACCGTGCCCAAGCTCGACGAGGATCGCGCGTTCAAGATCCTGAGCAAGCAGGCCGAGGCGATGCAGGCCGTGGGGGTCGACCGCGGCCCGGCCGTGGCCAAGATCTCGATCATTGGCGTGGGCATGAAGGACCACTCGGGCATCGCCTCCAAGACCTTCAAGACGCTGGCGGGTGAGGGCATCGGCGTAATGCTCGTCTCGACCTCCGAGATCAAGGTCAGCGTGCTGATCGAGGATAAGTACGCCGAGCTGGCGGTGCGTGCGCTGCACGACGCGTTCGATCTCGATAAAGAGTGCGTCACCGAGGAAGTGTTTTAACGACCGCTGATTTTTTAATCGATCAGATAAAAGACGCGACGATCAACGCTCCTGCGAACAGCGCCACGCTCAGGGCCGATCCCAACAACAGCTTCAGCGCAAAATAGGGCGGCAGCGGCTGCTTGGGCTTGGCCGGTTGCGGCGGGGCCATGGGCATCGGCGTGTAGATTGCCTGGGGATAGGGCGTGGTGTAGCCCGGCGGCGCGTAGCCCTGTGGTCCGGTCGGGGCGAAGGCGGGCTGCGGCGCGGCCGTTGCGGACTGGGCCGGGATTTGCTCGTCCTCGATGCGCTCGGCCTTGAGCGCTGCTCCCTGCTGTGCCAGGCGCTGGCGCCATTGTTCGTCGCTGATCAGGGCGCTGCCGCATTGGGAGCAGATCTGTGATTCAGCGGTGAGCCGTTTGCATTGCGGACAGACATTCATGGGATGATTTTAGCTCCAGCCGCTAAGTCGGGCAAGCCGCGGCCCTCGCGCGTTGACCGTCCTCGCGATATCTGCTAATTTGCGGTGCCCCACAGGGGCGTTATTGCCGGTTAAATACAATATTCCCAGTCGAATTTTTCGACTCTAGACGCCCTGGTCCGGCCGGACCAGACGTCAATTGCCGGAGGTTGCAATGCGCGAGGTTTGGATCGTTTCCGCGGCCCGCACGCCCGTGGGCAGCTTCAATGGATTTCTTTCAACTGTGACCGCGGCCGAGTTGGGAGCGATCGCCATCAAGGCCGCCCTTGAGCGCGGCAAGGTCCCCTTTGACGCGGTGGACGAGGTGATCATGGGCTGCGTGATTCCGGCGGCCCAGGGCCAGGCTCCGGCGCGCCAGGCGTTGCGTGGGGCCGGTCTTGCCGACAGCGTGGGCGCGACCACGATCAACAAGGTTTGCGGCTCGGGCCTCAAGGCCGTGGGCCTGGCGGTCCAGGCGATCCAGTGCAACGACGCCGACGTAATAGTGGCCGGCGGTATGGAAAACATGAGCCTCGGCCCGCACGCCCTGACCAAGAGCCGTTTCGGCTATCGCATGGGCAACATCACGGTGCTCGATCTGATGCTTTGGGATGGACTATGGGATGCTTACGAGCACGTGCCCATGGGACAGTTCGCCGACCGTTGCGCCAAGGAGGAGGGGATCAGCCGCGAGGATCTCGACGCTTTTTCCGCCGACTCTTACCGCCGCGCCCTGGACTCGATCGAACGCGGGGCTTTCCGCGACGAGATCATTGCGGTGGAGGTCAAGGGGCGTAAGGGCAAGGTGACGGTGGTTGAAGACGATGAGGAGCCCGGCCGGGTCAAGTTCGAAAAGATCCCCCAGCTCAAGCCCGCGTTTTCGCCCGACGGCGTGGTCACCGCGGCCAACGCCAGCAGCATCAACGACGGCGCGGCCGCGATAGTCGTGATCGCCGCGGACAAGGCGCGCGAACTCGGGCTGGAGCCGATGGTACGCGTAATCGCCCAGGCCACCGACAGCAAGGAGCCGTTCAACTTCCCGCGCGCGCCCGTGGGCTCGATCGAGAAGGTGCTGGCCAAGTCCGGCTGGACCCACGATCAGGTCGATCTGTACGAGATCAACCAGGCGTTCGCCGTGGTCAGCCTTTACACCCAGCGCAAGCTCGGGCTCGACCCGTCCAAGATCGACGTGTTCGGCGGCGCGGTGGCCATCGGCCATCCGATCGGCGCCAGCGGCGCGCGGGTGCTGACCACGTTGCTGCACGGCATGGGCAGAGTTGAAGCCAAGCGCGGCCTGGCATCGCTGTGCATCGGCGGCGGCGAGGCCTTTGCCATGACTTTCGAGAAGGTCTGAAACTTCACTCGGGGGAATAGCCATGGACTACGAGAACATTAAGTACGAGGTGCGCGAGGGCGGTGTGGCGGTTGTGACCATCGACCGTCCCAAGGTGCTCAACGCGCTCAACGGCCCAACGCTCTCCGAGCTGGGCGATGCGTTCACTCGCGTGGCCCAGGATCCCGAGGTGCGGGTGGCTATCCTCACCGGCGGTGGGGAAAAGGCGTTCGTCGCCGGCGCCGATATTTCACAGATGGTCGACCTGAGTCCGATCGAGGCCAACGAATTCGCGGGCATGGGCCAGCGCGTGCTGAGCTCGATCGAGAACTGTCCCAAGGTAGTGATTGCCGCGGTCAACGGATTCGCCCTGGGCGGCGGCACCGAGATCGCCATGGCCTGCGATTTTATCTACGCCTCGGACAAGGCGATGTTCGGCCAGCCCGAGATCAAGCTCGGGATCATTCCCGGGTTCGGCGGCACCCAGCGCCTGCCGCGGCTGGTGGGCAAGGCGATGGCCAAAGAGCTGGTGCTCGTCGGTGAGAATATCAACGCCGAGGAGGCGCTGCGCATCGGTTTGGTCAACCAGGTTGTGCCGGCCGACGAGCTGATGCAGCGAGTGCTCAAACTCGCGGGCAAGATTGCGGCCAAAGGCCAGGTGGCCGTGCGCCTGGGCAAGGAGTGCATCAACCGCGGCGTGAACATCGATCTGAGTCACGCCCTGGCATTTGAGCGCGAGGCGTTCGCCGTGCTGTGCTCCACCGACGACCAGGTCGAGGGGATGCAGGCTTTTCTGAACAAGCGTAAGCCCGAATTCAAGGATCGCTAAACCGAGCCGAGGAGAGATAAAGTGGATTTTGAACTCAACGATGAAATGCGCATGATGAGCGACATGACGCGCGACTTCGCGCGCGAGCAGATTGAGCCGATCGCCGCCGAGCTTGACGAGCACCATCGCTTTCCCGAACAGATCGTGGCCAAGATGGCCGAACTGGGCCTGCTGGGCATCCCCTATCCCGAGCAGTACGGCGGAGCGGGCATGAACTACCAATGCTACGCCATTGCCGTGGAAGAAATCAGCAAAGCCTGCGCAGGGACCGGCGTGATTCTCTCGGCTCACACCAGCCTGGGCTCCGACCCGATCTACAAATACGGCACCGAGGAGCAAAAGCAAAAATTCCTCACGCAGCTGGCCCAGGGGAAAAAGATCGGCTGCTTCGGCCTGACCGAGCCCGGTGCGGGCTCGGACGCCGCGGCATTGAAGACCACTGCCGTCCCGACCGACAACGGCTGGGTACTCAACGGCACCAAGAACTTTATCACCAACGCGGTCCAAGCCGGCATCGCCATCGTCTTTGCTCAGACCGATAAGGAAAAGGGCTACAAGGGCCTCGCCGCCTTCATCGTCGAAAAAGACACTCCGGGCTTAACCGTGGGCAAGGTCGAGGACAAAATGGGCATCCGCGCCAGCTCCACGGCCGAGCTGGTGTTCGAGGATTGCGAGATTCCTAAAGAGAATCTGCTGGGCGAGGTGGGCAAAGGTTTCCGCATTGCCCTGAGCACCCTCGACGGCGGCCGGATCGGCATCGCCTCCCAGGCCGTGGGCATTGCCTCGGCCGCGTTGGAGAAGGCCACGGCTTACGCCAAGGAGCGCGTGCAGTTCGGCAAACCGATCGCCAAGCTCCAGGCGATCCAGTGGATGCTGGCCGACATGGCCACTGAGATCGACGCCGCCCGGTTGCTGGTGCGCCGCGCGGCCTGGCTCAAAGACCAAGGCAAGAACTACATCAGCGAGGCGAGCATGGCCAAGCTGTTCGCCGCGGAGACCGCGATGCGCGCCACCAACAAGGCGATCCAGGTCCACGGCGGCTACGGCTACTGCAAGGAGTACCCGGTGGAGCGTTACTACCGCGACGCCAAGATCACCGAGATCTACGAGGGAACCAGCGAAGTCCAGCGGTTGGTGATTGCAGCCAACCTGCTCAAAGACTGAGCGCAAGTTGGATTTCGAGCTTAGTTCGGAGCAGCGGCTGCTGCAGCAGACCGTGCGCGAGTTCGCCGCCGAGCAGCTCGCACCGGGCGCAGCCCAGCGCGACCGCACCGGCGAGTTCCACCTGCCGCAGCTGCAACAGATGGCGCAATTGGGCCTGATGGGCATGAACGTGCCCGAGCAATACGGCGGCTCGGAGGTCGGGCCGGTGGCATACGTGCTGGCGATGATCGAGATCGGCCGCGGCGACGCCTCGGTGGCGGTCTCGACCAGTGTGACCAACATGGTCGCCGAGAACGTCTACCGCTTCGGCAACGAGGAGCAGCGCCGGCTGTGGCTGCCGCAGATCGTCTCCGGCGACCATCCGATCGGCGCTTTCGGCCTGACCGAATCCCAGGCGGGCTCGGACGCCACCAACCTGCGGACCAAGGCCGTACGCGACGGCGACGAGTGGGTGGTCAACGGCTCCAAGATTTTCATCACCAACGGCGAGACCGCCTCGACCGTGCTGGTGATGGCGGTGACCGATCCGCAGCATCAGAGCAAGGCGCGGCGGATCTCGGCGTTCCTGGTGCACCGCGACAATCCAGGAATGCACGTGCTGGGGCACGAGGACAAAATGGGCCAGCGCTCGTCCAACACCGCCTCGCTGAGTTTCGATGACTGTCGTGTGCCCGACACCGCGCGCTTAAGCGATCTGGGGCAGGGGTTCGTGATCGCCATGACCAGCCTCGATTCCGGAAGGCTCGGCGTGGCCGGTCTGGCGATCGGCATTGCCGAGGCGGCGCTCAATGCCGCGCTGGAGTACTCCAAGCAGCGCGAGCAGTTCGGCAGACCCCTTGCCAAACTTCAGGCTATCCAGTGGATGCTCGCCGACAGCCGCACCGAGCTCGACGCCGCCACGCTGTTACTGCTGCGCGCGGCCGCGCTCAAGCAGCGCGGGGGCGTGCGCTACACCCGCGAGGCGAGCATGGCCAAACTCTACGCCACCGAGGCTGCCAACCGCGTGGTCAATCGCGCATTGCAGATCCACGGCGGCTACGGCTACATCGCCGAGTACCCGGTGGAACGCCACCTGCGCGACGCGCGCGTGACCATGCTCTACGAGGGGACCAGCGAGGTGCAGCGGATCGTCATCGCGCGCGAACAGCTCGCCGACTGAGTAGCCATTCGAGCTGACCTGCCGATTGGAGCGTGTTAATATCTGCATCGCCTGGCCCGACCGCTCTGACGGCCTGGAATAATCCGGGCTAAAGGTCTGTTGATGTCCAAGAAAACCGTCGTCGCCGTATCTTGCCTAAACCCCGGCTATCCCGAGGCCATTGAAGACGCTTTCTCGCATTTCAGCGGCGTGAAGTGGCTGGCCGATCCGGCGCGGCGGGTGCTGATCAAGCCCAACGGCGTGGGGTTCGACCCCGAGCATTTCACATCGCTGGAGTTCCTCGAGGCGCTGTTCGCCCATTTGCGCGACAACGGCTACAAACGCCTGGCGTTGATGGAGAACTGCACCAACGGCAGCTTCACCCGCTTGGTGTTCGCCGCCACGGGCTACTCGGCGCTGTGCAAGCGCTTCGGCGTTGAGCAGCTGTTGCTCGACGAGCAGCCGTACATGCGCATGCTGCTCGGCGACGAGCCCGAGGCGGTCAAATTTCCAAAGGTGCTTCACGACGAGGTGTTGCACGGCGACGCGTTCTACCTCAACTGTCCCAAGTTCAAGACGCACTCGATGAGCGTGGTCACCCTGGGCGTGAAAAACCAGCAAGGGTTGCTCGACGACGCGGACAAGATGTTCGAGCACACCCACCATGGCCTGCATCGCAGGCTGGCGCGCATCTACCGGGCGATCCGGCCGCACTTCACTTTAATCGACGCCAAGGACGCCATGCGCTACGGCCACTTCCCGGCGCGGGCCAATCTGGACCAGGCGATGCTGCACTGCGGCGTGGTGATCGGCGGCTGGGACACCCTGGCCGTGGACACCGTGGGCGCGAAGATCCTCGGCTACTCGGTGGACGAGATCGAACACCTGCGGATCTGCCGCGATTGGGGCCTGGGAACGGCGGACCTGGAACAGATCGAGATCCGCGGCGAGCTGCCCGAGCTGCCGGACAAGCCGCTGCCCTATCAGATCCTGCGCAAGTTTCCCGACAACCTGCGGATTGTCAGCGGCTCGCAGCTGGCCTGCACCGAGGGCTGCAAAGGCAACACCGAGGTCTTCATCGAATACCTGGCTGGCGACTTCGGCGGCAAGGGCGGCTTCACGCTGGTTTGCGGCAAGGGGTTCGACCCGCGCGAGCTCGACAACTTGCCCCCGGGGCCGATCCTGGTGATCGGACCCTGCGCAGTGGCCGAGGCCCTGCCGATTTTGCGTGAGCGCTACCCGCGACGCCGGATCAGGGTCGTGGACGAGCATAACGACTTGGCGCGCATGGCCACTGAAGTCAAGCGGCTGATGCACGTCAACACGTTCAAACTCTCGCCGTTTTCGCTGCCGCACAGCCTGTACCTGTTGGCGCAAGCCCGTTTACACGGCTGCCGTTCGCGGATACCTTCGTTGAGATGAAGATCCGTATCGTCCCGATCTTGGCGTTGCTGGTGTTGCTCACCATGGCCGCGACCGGCTGCATCTGGCCCAAGCTCGAAATCAGCTACCCGCTTGAGCAGCACGAGAGCATTTTGACCCAGGACGGCTGGCAGCTGTTCGCCGTGCACTATCGCCCCGAGCAGCCGCGGCCCGGCGCCTTGCCGGTGGTGATGTGCCACGGCGCGACCAGCACCACCGCGGTGTTTGACATGGACGAGCAATACAGTCTGGCGCGCTACTTCGCCCGGCGCGGCTACGAGGTCTACGTGGTCAACCTGCGCGGCCGCAACGGCTGCGTCCCGCCCGAGCAGGGCCCCAAGGCGGGCTGGAACTACGACGACTATTTCAACTACGACATGCCGGCGATCATCGAGTTCGTTATCGAGCAGACCGGCGCCCAAAGCCTGAACTGGATTGGCCACAGCATGGGCGGGATGCTGATCTACTCCTACGCCGGGTGCGTGGACAGCTCGCGAATCAACTCGGTGGTGGCGGTGGCCAGCCCGATGATCTTCTACGGCGACGACTACACCAAGCGCTTCGCCGTCATCGCCGGGCACACGCCGCGCTTTTGGAAGACCCTGCGCATACGTAGGCTGATGCGCCTGGCCGCGCCGTTGGCCGACGACCTGAAGTCCTCGGCATTCCTCGTCGCCAACGTCGACGGATTCCAGGACTCGATCATCACGCGCTACGCCTACAACTCGATCCCCAACATCTCGATGGGATTTATCCGTCAGCTATCGCAGATGGCCGGCAACCTGGAACTCTACAACGCTGCGGGGACGATGAACTATCAGGACTGCCTGGCCGGATTCGACGTGCCGCTGTTGGCAGTTGCCGGCAAGCTGGACTACCTGGGAACGCCCGAGGCGGTGCGTTTCGCCTATGACCGTGTAGCCTCGAGCGATAAGACCTACCGCGTGTTCGGCCGCGCCAACGGCAACATCCAGGATTACGGCCACGGCGACGTGATCATCAGCGACGGAGCCGTCGCCGAGATCCACCCCTACATTTTCGAATGGGTGACCGCTCACCAGTAAGGCGCGTCAGGGACTATTTGCCGAAGGTCTTCTTGTTTTCCTCGGCGTCCTTGGCGATCTCCTGATGCCAGTCACGGGTTTTGCGCGGGGCATCGAGGAAATCCTGGTACAGCGACTTGGCCAGCTCGTGTTTGTTGATCCCCTCGGGCGCGACCTGGATGTCGAGCTGAGCCAGGCTGACGTCGAATTCGGTGTTGAGCATCGTGTCCGAATCGATACCGAAATCGACCAACAGCTGCCGAATCTCTTCGGGGGATTTATTGAAGCGCCGGGCGATGTCGTTGACGTTCTGCTGCCGATACTGCCCCTCGGGGGTCAAGCCCAGGTGGTAAAGACTGAACAGCTGTAGGGCGTTGAGCTCGGAGCTGCCGTTGACGGCTCGGGACGGTTGATTGTTACGGCGCTGGTTCTGCTGCTGTCCGCGATTGTTGTCCTGCTGTCGATTGCGCTGGGAGTTGGACTGGTTGGAACGGTTGTTGTTGCGCCTGCGCTTTTGCGGATCAGCGGTAAACGAATGGTGGGTCAGTACGATCGGATCGGGACCGGCGTAGCCTCCGGGCAGTTGTCCGCTGTCCTGCGTGCGTTTGCGTTTACGTCTCCGACGTCCCCTGTTTTGTTCTGGTGTCAAATCGAATTCTCCTGAAAATCGTGACGAATTAATCGTCAATAGACGTCCACTAATGCACTGATAGTGAGGCGTTGCCTCAAAACTGCTGTTCGTTGCGTTAGTCGAGTCCGCCTATCCGTGGTCCCCGGTAGCTTAAATCTATTCGGACCTCGGCATCCCTTGGGAGAGCGGTCTCGGTAGCTGTATCAAGGAATACTCTTGAACCTTAATCGCGAGGAGCGGGTTCGAGGTAAGTATACATTTTTTCGCCTTGTGTTGCGAGGGGAATTGAGACTATACGAGACAATTTTTTCCTGAAGGATGCGCGTGCTGGAAAAATGGCATGATAGAGGACGATGGATGATCGTTTGCAACGCTGCGCAGTAGCGGGGCGTCCACGAGCCGACCTGTGGCTGATCCTGATGCTCGGGATTGCCGCCACAACCTCGCAGACGATCCTTGTGCGCGAGGTTGTGGTGGCCTTCGTGGGCAACGAGCTGTCGATCGGGCTGTCGTTCGCAGCCTGGTTTCTCGGCATCGGCCTGGCCGCAACAGCGGCGCGCCGGGTGCGGCTTGACGCCTCGGTTTTAGTCGCGGCGCTGCCGCTGGTCTCGGCGTCGGCCGTGGTCGTGGCGCGCATGCTGCGACCCCTGCTGGGTGTGGCCCCTGGGCAGTACGCCTCGGCCGCAGCGCTGGCCTTGGGCACGTTGCTGGTGCTCGTGCCGCCCGGCGCCGTGGTCGGCCTGGCCTTCGTGTATCTGGCGGACCTGTGGAGCGGATCAAGCAACGCGCCGTCAGACCCGGTCAGCCGCGCGTTCGGTATCGAGGCCTTGGGAAGCCTGGCGGCGGGAGCGTTGCTCAGCCTATGGCTGATCGGCCGCGTGGATCCGTTCAGCGTTCACCTCGGTCTGTTTGCCCTGGCCTGCCTGGCGGGCGTACCGCCGGCCCGCGGCCGGATCGCGATCGGCCTGCGGCTGGCCTTTTCAAGCGTTGCGATCATCTGTATCGCGGCGGGATTCGGCGCGCGGCTCGATCGAATCAGCGCGACAGCACGCTTTCGCTCGATGGTTCCTTCCGCCAAGCCGTTGCGCGTCGAGCAATCGCCCTACCAACATCTGGTGCTGGCGCACGCAGCGGGCCAGTACGACCTGTTCGGCTCGGGCACGCTGTTGGCGACGTTCCCCGATCCTTACCCGGCTGCGCGGGCGATCCATCCGGCGCTGTGCCAGGTCGAGCATCCGCGCCATGTGCTGCTGCTGGGCTGCGCCACGGCCGAGCACATAGAGCGCGCGCAAATGTACGGGGCGCAAGTCGATGTGCTGCAGCTCGATCCGGTAGCCGGCGAATTGATCCGTGAGTTCGAGCATCCGCAGCCCGCGCTTGCCGGCGCACGGATTTTGGTCGGCGACGCGCGGGCCTTTCTACGTAATGGCAGCCCGCGCTACGACCTGATTTTCTCGGCGCTGCCCGATCCCACGACAATCATGCTCAACCGCTTCGCCACCGTGGAGTTTTTCGACCAGGCGGCGCGGACCCTTGCCGATGACGGCGTGCTGGTGATCGGCGTGCAGTCCGGGGAGAATTATCTCAGCGGCGACATGGGCGCCTACCAGGGCGCGGTGTTCCGGGCATTGCAACGCTCGTTCGCGCGCGTGCTGATCTCGCCGGAGGAGCGCACGACGTTTTACGCCACCAACGGATCGTCCGCCACCGACGATCCGCAAGAGCTGGCGCGGCGCTACGAACAAAGCGGCGTGAACGATCCGTTCTTTGATCCCGTAATGTTCGGCGAGCTGTTTCCCGCCGGCCGCATTGCGCAGCATCGCAGTGCGCTGGAGCGGCTGGCGCCGGATCGGCCGAACACCGACGAGCGGCCGATTGCCCCCTATTTAAGCCTGATCCTCTGGGACCAGTACGCCGGAGGATCGTTGGCCCCGCTGCTGCGCAAACTCTCGCGGGCCCGGTGGCCGACCTTCGCCTTTCCGCTGGCGCTGCTCAGCGCAGCGGCCGCGCTGCTGGTGCTGATCCGCGGTCCACGCAAATTGCGCGTGGGGCTGACCAGCCTGTCGATCGGCAGCACCGGCTTGGCGGGCATGGCGCTTTACGTGATGCTGATCAGTGCGTTCCAGAACCGCTTCGGCAGCCTCTACCAACAGATCGGCCTGTTTACCGCGATGTTCATGGCGGGCCTGGCTGCGGGCAGCTTCATCGGACGAAGGCTGACGCGCGGATTGCGCACGGGCAACACAGCGCCCCTGCTGCTCGGGGAGCTGGCAGTCTGGGCCGCGATTGCGCTGGCCGGACTGGCGGCGACCGACGTATTGGGAGCGGCCATCGGGCTGAGCCGCGCCTGGTGGTTCGGCCTGATGGCGCTGGCTGGCGCGGCAACAGGGCTGTGCTATCCGGCAGGGACGCTGCTGCTGGCACAGGACGATCTGCGCAAGTCCGCGTCGCTGCTTGAGGGAGCCGATCACCTCGGCGCATGTATCGGAGGGTTGCTCGGCGCGCTGATTCTGATCCCGCTGGCCGGATTCGCGGGCGCCGCCTGGAGCCTGTGGTTGTTCAAGCTACCGGTAACCCTGCTGGCGCTGTACACACTAATTCTGCGCAGAACCACTTGAAAAGCTCGAACTCTCGGGCTATATAGATTGACCTGTTAGGTTCTGGGCGGTTAACTCAGCGGAAGAGTGCCATCCTCACACGGTGGAAGTCGCTGGTTCGAATCCAGTACCGCCCACCAGAAAACAGCGGGGCAGGGCGATCAGCCCTGCCCTTTTTGTATTTGATCCGGCTGCCTCAACGGCCGAGGCGAGATAGAAAAAGGCCCGGGCTCTGAGCCCCGGGCCTTGTACGTTCGGCTGGTTGGTCTCTGCCTATTGGATCTTTTGCAGATGCTCGAGCAGGAACATCCCACTCTGCTCGTTGTCTTCGATCAACAGGGCCTGAACGGCGTATTGGATCTCGATCTCCCACTTGGCGCCGGTCTGGGTGGTGACGATGACCTTGTAGCACGGCTTGTCCAGGGATTTGCTCAGCTCGGCGCTCGCCCCGATGCACATCCCGAGGAACTCGTATTCGTCGGTGACCGTGCCGGATTTCCAGGCACAATAGATGTCGTATTTGCCGTCTACGATTTTGAAATCGACGTCGGTCTCTGCGCCTAGACTCTTGAGCGTGGAAGCGATCAGCGCCTCTCCGTCGGTCTCGCCGAAGGTCAGGTCCTGAGCCATGACAGCCAGCGGCAGAGCGATCAACAATCCAATTGCGAGTATCTGTGCGGTACGCCGCATGAAATTCTCCTTGTAACCGGGTTTGAAATATCGTTGGCAAATCTTATCGGGCAGCCTGATAAGTGTCAAACGATTTTCCCGATCGCACCCGGGGGCCGGTCTACGGCGCTTCTTGGTTTATCGCCAACCCCCACATATAATATGCGCGGCCGATCCAATAGCGCCGACAAAGGGGAGTTCGCGGGTGATCTCGCATGTTTTACAATGGGATCAGCAGCTGTTTCTGCTGCTCAACAGCCGTTGTTCCAACGAGCTTCTAGATCTGTTGTTCGGCCTGCTGAACTTGGTGGGCAACGGCTGGTGCGCCGCGGTGTTGGTCATTCCGCTGATTCTGCTCTACGACCCGGCCCACGGCAGACGCCGTGTGCTCGCCGTGGCGTTGTGCGTGGCAATCGCGGGCCTGACGATCAATCTGGCCAAGCCGCTGGCCGGACGCGCCCGTCCGATCGTGGAGTTCAAGCAGCAGCTCAACACGCCCATCGGGCACGACGAGCCGGTGTTGGCCGATTGGATCCCTTGGGATAAGAAGGTCTACAAGCTCGATCCACAGTGGATTGCGCTGCACGCGCCGCAGTACTCGGAACTGGCCGGTCCGGCGCTCTACCGTTTCGGCGCGGGATTGGGTCGCCATTCGAGCATGCCCAGCGGCCATACTGCAACGGCCTGGAGCCTGCTGTTCTGCCTGTGGTTCATCTACCGGCGACGGCCGATTGCCTACCTGCTGTTGGGTCTGGGTGCGGGGACGGCCCGGGTCTACCTCGGAGCGCACTATCCCAGCGACGTGATTGTCGGCGGACTGCTCGCGGTTTTAATCGCCCGCGGCATGCTCGAGCTCACGCGGCCGCTGTGGCTGGGCAAAGCGCCCCAGCGTCCCGGTCCGTTGCTCGCGGTCTCGGTGGGCGAGGCCAGCGCCGATGTCTACGCTGCGCAACTGATCCAGCGGCTGCAGCAGGATGAACCGCAACTTAAGGCTGCGGGCATGGGCGGCGAGAACCTGGTGCGGGCCGGGATGGAGCAGCTGGTGGACGCCTCGGACCTGAGCATCGTGGGCTTCACCCAGGTGCTCGGCGGCGCGGGTCGGATCAGGCGCGCACTACTTAAGTTGATGCGCCTGCTCGATCAGCAGCGGCCCGATCTGCTGCTGTTGATCGATCTGCCCGATTTCAACCTGATGCTGGCGCGCCACGCGCGACGGCTGGGCATTCGCGTGCTGTACTTCATCCCGCCGCAGGTTTGGGCCTGGCGTAAAGGCCGGGCGCGCAAGGTTGCCAAGCGCATCGACCGGCTGGCGGTGATCTTCCCGTTCGAGGCCGAGCTGTACAGCGACCGCGGCGCACAGGTGGACTTCGTCGGACACCCGCTGGTCCAGCGGGCCAGGCCCAAGCTGGGGCGCGAGGAGTTCCTGAACAAGCACGGGTTCGATCCGCAAAAGCGCCTGGCGGCGATCATCCCGGGAAGCCGCGGTAGCGAGATCAATCTGTTATTGCCGCCGATGCTCGACGCCGCTGTCGAGCTGGCGAAAGATTTCGACGATTTGCAGTTCGCGGTCTCGCGGGCGCCGGGCGTCGCGCCGGGGCGGATCGAGGCCGAGCTGGAGCGTTCGCAGGTCGAGGCCCGCGTGATCACGGGCGAGGTCTACGAGCTGATGGCCGCGGCCGACGTGGGCCTGGTGACCAGCGGCACGGTGACCCTCGAGGCCGCCCTGTGCGGCCTGCCGATGGTGATCGCCTACATGGGCAACTGGATCAACTACTCGCTGGCGAAGATGCTGGTGAGCATCGACCGCGTCGGACTGCCCAACATCGTGGCCCGCCGCGACTTGGTGGTGGAACTGATTCAGTCCGAGGTCACCGGCGAGCGGCTGGCAGCCGAGGCCCGGCGGTTTCTCGAAGACCCGCGGTTGGCTGGTCAAACACGCCAAGAGCTTCTAACCTTACGCGAGTCGCTACTCGGGGGAGACGTGATCGGGCGCGTGGCCGCGATTGCCCGAGAGATGATGAACAGGAGCTGAGATGGGGGGTTGGGCAAAGTTGTTCGAGCGCTTCAAGCGCTACTGGGTGTCGCTGCTGCTGGCGATAGTCTGTGCCATTTCCATCTCGGCCATCACCGGCGCCACGGCCTACCTGGTCGATCCGATCCTCAACGGCATCTTCCTGCCCGGGGACGAAGACGCATCGGCGCTCGCTACTGCGATTAAAGCTCCGACGATTCCCTCCTCGCCGGTGGACAAAATGCGCTTCGATCCGATCCGCAAGACCGACGAGGGCTACACTTTCTTCTCGGTCCCGGTGGCTGACCGTGGAGGGATGCTCTACCTGCTTTCGGGGATGGTAGTGGGGCTGTACCTGCTCAAGGGCCTGTTCCGCTTCTGTCAGGGAATGCTGCTGCGGCGGGCGGGACAGCGCGTCGTGATGTCGATGCGCGAGGAGCTGTACACCCACTACCAGGACATGTCGGTGGGCTTCTTCAGCGATCAGAACACCGGCAACATGATGAGCCGTGTGACCAACGATGTGCAGATGGTGCAAAACGCCATGCCCAGCCTGGTCCACCTGTTCCGCGAACCGCTGACCATGGCGGCTCTGGCGATGGTCGCCTTTTACCAGAACTTCTGGCTGAGCCTGATTATCCTGGTCGTCTTCCCGCTGACCGCGTTCCCGCTGGTCCGCTTCGGCCGCAAAGTGCGCAAGTACACCAAGCGCGGACAGGAACGCTTGGGACGGCTCTCGTCGATCCTCAAGGAGAACTTCGCCGGGATCCGCGTGATCAAGGCCTTTGGTATGGAGCGTTACGAGATCGATCGTTTCGTCAACGAGAATGAACGGGTCTACAAGGCCAACGTCAGACAGATTTTGTTCTCGGAGCTGAGCAGCCCGGTGATCGAGGTGATGGGGGCGCTGGCCGCGGCCAGCGTGATCATCTTCGGCGGGATGCAGGTGATAACCGGCCAGAGTACGCCCGGACAGTTCTTCAGCTTCCTCGCGGCCCTGGGGTTGATGTACGAGCCGTTGCGCAAGATCAATCGTTTTAATATCAGCTTCCAGCAGGCGCTTGGCGCGGCCGACCGGATTTTCCAGGCGCTGGACCAAGAGCCGACAGTCACCGAGAAGCCCGGGGCGATCGAATTGACCAAGGCGCCGGAACAAATCGCGTTCGACGACATCAGCTTTGCCTACGACAGCGAGCCGGTGCTCGTCAACCTTAGCTTCGATGTGCATCACGGCCAGGTCGTGGCGCTGGTCGGCAGCTCCGGCGCGGGCAAGACCACGGTGGCCAACCTGATCCCGCGCTTTTGGGACGTCACCTCCGGCCGCATTTTATTCGACAAGGTCGACCTGCGCGATCTGAGTCTGAACAGCCTGCGACGCAACATCGGACTGGTGACCCAGGAGACCTTCCTGTTCGACGATACGATCGCCAACAACATCGCCTACGGCCACGGCGACGCGGACCCGAGCAAGATCGAGGCCGCGGCAAAGGCGGCCAATGCCCATCGCTTTGTCACCGGGTTTCCCAAGGGCTACCAAACGAGAGTCGGCGAGTTGGGCGTTAAGCTTAGCGGCGGACAGCGACAGCGCTTGGCGATCGCCCGCGCGCTGTTTAAGGACGCGCCGATCCTGATTCTCGATGAGGCGACCTCAAGCCTCGACGCCGAGAGCGAGGCCGAGGTCCAGGCCGCACTGGAGAACCTGATGTGCAATCGCACGACGTTCGTCATCGCCCATCGGCTCTCAACGGTGCGCAAGGCCGACCGCATCCTGGTGCTCTCCCAGGGGCGCATCGTCGAGGACGGCCGTCACGACGAGCTGATCGCTCGCAACGGCGAGTACCATCGGCTCTACCAGATCCAGTTCCAGGATAAGTAATTGCGGCGGCACGCCCTGGCCCTGGCAGGAGCGATCGCGCTGATTACTGCTGCGCGGCTGCTGTTCTGCTCGCGGCTGGGGCTGATCCCGGACGAGACCTACTACTGGACCTGGGGCAAACGCCTGGCGCTGTGCTACTTCGACCAGCCGGGGATGACGGCCTGGGTCAACGCGCTGAGCGCGCGGCTGCTGGGAACCTCGCCGTTGGCGGTACGCGCTCCGGCTCTGCTGCTGGGCGTGTGCGGCACGATCCTGGTTTACCTCACGGCGCGGACGCTGTTCGCCGATAAGACCAAGGCGCTGCTTAGCGCGATAGCGTTCAACCTCGTGCCGCTGTTCGCCGCGGGCACGGTGCTGATGATCCACGACACCGTGCTCAGCCTGTTCTGGCTGCTGGCGCTGTACGCCATGGCCCGGCTGCTGAAAAAGCCCGGCGCGTTGAACTACACGCTGCTGGCCCTGGCGCTGCTGGGCGCGCTGTACTCCAAGCTGACTGCAACCTTGCTCTGCGCGATGGTCGCCCTGTGCGTGCTGGCGATCCCCAGGCTGCGCGCGAGCCTGCGCACGCCCTGGCCGTGGCTGGCCGCGACTATCGTGGCAATCGGCTTCGCGCCGGTGATCGTTTGGAACGTCGAGCATCAGTGGATCACAGTGCTGGTGGTGGACAAGATCGGGCACCGGGCGCACGCCGATTTGGGCCAGGCGTTGCAATATTTCGTCGAGACGTTGCTGGCGCAGCTCGTGCTGGTGCCACCGGCAATTTTGGGAGCTGTGGTCGCGGTGCGGGCGATGCAAGATTATCGCCGTCGACCCCAGTCGCCCGAGCTGCTGCTGGCGTTGCTCAGCGTGCCGATGCTGATCTACTTCCTGCTGATCGCATTTCGCACCGAGGTTCAGGCCAACTGGCCGGCCCTGGCCCACGCACCGTTGGTGCTGCTGGCGGTGAGCTGGACGGTCGATGCTTGGCGCGGGGGGCGGCGCGCAATCGCACGGCTGGGCGTGGCCTTGCTGGTAATCGCCGCGGTGCTGACCGTGGTGATGCACGTGCAGGCGCTACGTCCGATTTTGCCCGTGGCCCGGATTATCAGCGCGATCGGCATGCCGCAGCGCGCCAGGGACCTAACCGACCAGGCCTACGGCTGGCCCGAGCTGGCGCAGCGCGTGCAGCGCGAGATCCAGGACGCGCCCGACCCGGCGCACACCATCGCCGGATCGCGTTGCTACCAGATCGCCAGCGAGCTGGAGTACCACCTGCCGGGAAGCCCGCAGACCTTCAGCGCCAATTATTCGACCAAGGGCAACGACTACGATCTGCGCGTGGATTATCATGCGCTTGAGGGCTGGACGTTCGTGATCGTTGATTTGCCGGGAATGAAGCTGACCTCGCGCTTTCGCAAGCACTTCGGCGGTTGCGAGCTGTTGCGCGGATACGTCGAGCGCTGCGGCGGCTGCGACGTGCGTCAGTGGTTCGGCACGCTGGGCCTGGGCGCGCAGCAGACCCTGGGTCGGCACGCCCGGCCGCTGCTGAGCGCGTTGCGTCCGCTGCTGAGCTGCTGCCGAAGGTTGCCCGATTTTGAGTTCAGCCGCGACGGGCGGACCTTCGGCCGGTCCGAGGTTTGGCGCTGCGAGGGGTTCGGCGTGGCGGGATCGTTCGAGGATTACTTTGACGATCCGTTGGGCAACGTGGCACAGCGGCTGAGGGATAAGCGGGAGAACAGATGATTCGCGCGCTGTACAACCTGCTGTGGTACGTCGCCGCCCTGGTGTTGATTCCGACCTGGGCGGTCGGTGCGCTGCTGCGTCCGCGCTGGCGTCGCGGCGCTTTGGAGCGGCTGGGGCTGATTTCGTTGCCCGCCGATTGCAAAGCGCCGTTGCACGTACATGCCGCATCGGTGGGCGAGGTGCGGGCCGCGGAGCCGCTGATCCAGGCGCTGCGCGCGCGTGGGCTGGGGCCGCTTTTGATCAGCACCTCCACACCCGAGGGGCGTCAGGCAGCGACGGATCGCTGGGGCGACGAGATTCCTACCGTGCTGTTCCCCTTTGACTTTCGACCGCTGGTGCAGATCTGGCTGCGCCGGGCGCAACCACGAATCACGATTTTGGTCGAGACCGAACTGTGGCCCGAGATGATCTGGGCCCATCGCGATCATGCAATTCCCCTGGCGCTGGTCTCGGGCCGGCTCTCGGATCGCAGCTATCCGCGCTACCGCATGGCGCGGCCGGGGCTGCGTTCGATCTTCGCCGCCATCGAAGTTAAGGCGGTTCAGACTACGCTGCATGCCGCGCGCATGATCAGAATCGGCGCCAAGCCCACGAGCGTGTTTATCAGCGGCAACGCCAAGTTCGACAGCCCGATCGCCACAGCCGAGCAAGGCGAGGCCTACAAACTTGCGCTCGATTTTAAGGGCGAGGGCCTGCTGCTGATCGGCGCCAGTACTCACCAGGGCGAGGAGACCGCATGCGGCAGGGCGTTGTTGGCCGCGCGGGAGGCCGGCGTTCAGTGCCGTCTGCTGGTTGCCCCGCGGCACCTCGAGCGCGTGTCGCAGGGCCGCTCTGATCTCGAGGCTCTGGGGCTCAGTGTGGACTTGCGCTCGACCCCGGGCGTCGTCCAGAACGCGGACGTGCTGGTGCTCGATACGGTGGGCGAACTGACCTCGGTGCTGGGTCTGGCCGACGTGTGCTTTGTCGGCGGCAGCCTGGCGCGGGTCGGCGGACACAATGTGCTTGAGCCGGCCGCACAAGCCAGGGCGGTGCTGGTGGGCCCGCATACGCAGAATTTCGTTTCCGAGATCTCGACGCTGCAGCACGCCGGCGCATTGTGTACGGTGCGCGACGGCAAGGGGCTGGCAGACGTCGTCGTGGAGCTGCTGTCCGATCCCGTGAAGCGCGATACAATGGGCCAAGCTGGACAACTGGCGGTGCGCTCGGGCAGCGGCGCGGTTGACCGAACCCTGTCGGTGCTCGCCCGACGCTGGCCCGAAATTATCGGGGAGGGGCGATGAAGCGATTTTCAATCGGAGTCGTGTTCGGGATCCTGGCGATGTTCATATTCGGGATCGCCGGGGGCGACGGGATCTTTTCCGACATCTGCCACGAGGCGCGCAAGGCCGTGGGCTGGCATCATAACGTGGAGCGGCCGGTAAAAAAGACTATCGAACGTGCAACGGACGGAGCCGAGGACCTGGCGGACGATGCGGTCGAGGTAATCGAGGATTCCGTGGACGGAATGCGGAAAAAGGTCGATTAGGCGGCTATCAGCTGCGGCAAGGCTCGTGTATTACGATAATTTTAAATTAGCTTAAAATTTGCTTGATTGCCTGGGCCACGGCCGACTTGCGGTGCCGCTTGTTCTTGGCCAGCACGGTCTGTGCCTCGTCGTTCTTGATATCTCCCAGGGCGTTGGCAGCGGCGACCATCACGTTGTCGCTCTTTTTATTGCGCGCGAACAGCCCGTCGGGCTTGAGGCATTCGGCCAGCGGTTCGATCGCCCGTGGGTCGCCGATCTTGCCCAGCGCCTGGCACACGTCCAGCACTAAATCCTCATGGGGCTGGCTGTAGACGACCGCGCTGTCTTTGATTAGTGCGATCAGCCTGTCAACCGCCTTGCGGCTGGAGTTGGTGCGGAAATGGTTGACGACCTGACGCCTGATTATTGAACTCGAATCGTCGATCGACTTGATCAGCAGATCGTTGGCCTGCCCACTGTTAATCTTGATCAACGACTGTACGCAGGCTTTACGTACGCGTTCCTCATTATGGTCCAGCAGCTTGTCGATGGCTGCGATCGCCTGCGGCGTTCCCGCGTCGCCCAGCAGCAGCGCCAGGTTGCGGTCGAAGTACCATTGGTTGTCCGGGTTCGCGGCTCGCGAGAGCAGCTCGTTCTGGAGCTGACGGGCCATCTTGGAAAGCAGCGTCAGGCATTTCTTGCGCGCGCGCCGGTCGTCGCTGTCGCGTAGCAGGTCGAGCAGTTGCGATCCTAGCTTGGCGCGATCGATGGACATGATTGCCTTTTCGGCGGTCCGCGATTGCGCGTCGTTATTTCCGCCGTAGCTCTCGATCAGCTGCATGACAAGCTCGCGGTTGGACGAGATCTTGGCGTCGACCGTGGCCAGTGCCTTGGCCGCCTGCTCGTCCGATCCGTTCAGCGCCTTTTTCAGCGCCGGAAGATAATCGATTAATTTTGTGAGGGAACCGAATGCCCGGGCATCGATCGCCTCGTCGATCAGTCCGCCGAGTTCCTGCAACTCGACCAGCCGCACCTCGGGCTGCTGCTCTTTGGCGATTCCGGAGGTCAGCATCTTCAGACCGTCGTCGATGCTCAGTGGCTTTTGCGAGCGGACCAGCTTGACCAATCCGGCGCTGAGCACACGCGCGGCCGTAATACGGTCGTCGGCCGACGCGACTTTGAGGTTGTCGCCGACGTGTTCGAGCAGGCGCTTGGCCACGTCGTAACGATTGTGCGAGATCACGCGGTCCATCAGCCCGGGTAGGTGTTTAGAGACCTCGGGCTTGATCAGTTCCGCGGGCGGCTGGGTGATCAGACGTTTGAGCTTGATCAACAGCAGCCCCTCGGGTTTGGCCATTTCGCGCACCAGCACCTCGGCGGTCTGGATCATCTTTTTTCCGCGATCAAGCATCTGGGTCTCGCCGAGCTTGGCGCTGATGTCGAGCAGCGCGGCCAGCACCCTGGCGCTTTCAAGCACCACCTCGCGTTTGACCTCGAAGTCATCCGGGGCGATGCCGCCGATGATCGAGGTGTAGTTCTCCTGAATCACCTCGAGGATGTCGGCGCGCTTGTCCGGGCCGATGTGCTCGATGATCCGTTTCTTAATTCCGATTTTACTGACGTCCTCATCGATGGTGTCGACCAGCACGCGGGTCAGCGTATGCGGCTGGAAGTTGACCACGACCTTGAGGAAGTTATCGATCAGCTTGGTCTGCACTTCAGGCTGGGGGAACTTGGCGATCGTCTGACTGACTTTGACGATCGTGTCGGTCAAATTCTTGATCCGCGCCCCTTGGGCGACTTCGCCGTCCTCGTGCTCGTCGCCGCCCCGGCCCACACTTAGCGTCTGGCCCTCGATGGCCATTGCGATGGCGCGGGCGACCTTGGGGAAGTCCTCCTCGCGCATCTCGTTGATCTGTCTGTCGCTGTAGTCGATGTTCTGCAGATCGTCTATCGGCAGTTTGCTCATCAGGAATTTGATGAACATACCGCTGGACACGCCCTCAGCGCTGATGTTCATGCCGCCGGAGGAGGCCAGCCGCTCCAGGTCGCTCTTGTTGGCGACGGCCTGGTCCTTGGCTAAGGCGATGTAGATCTTTTCGTCGACCTTGATTTTGGTGATGCCGCGCTTGTTCATCACCTCGTGCAGCGTGCCCTCTTTATCGAGATCTTCCCTGCGCGTTCCCAGCACACGCAGGAACTGGACCAGCTCCTCTTCGTCCAACCCCTTGTCGAACGAGATGCTCTGGACTTGGCGGCCCACGAGGTTCTTGACGAACCCCTGCACGTATCCTCGTTTTTGGATTTTCTCACCGAGCACGGTGTCGTCGATCAGCAACAGGTCGTCGGCTTGTCCGAGGCTGATCGTGGCAGAGAACTCGAAGGCCTCGTTCAAAGATTTAATTGCGCGTTCGATGGCCATTGAGATCGCCGCGCTGCCCGGCGGGTAGCGGTTGACGTTGACGATCGTACCGCTGATGGCCTGGACGAACTCGAGGGTCGCCTCGAGAAACTGTTCGTTGCGAATCAGCGAGGATCCCTTGGAGTCGGATGAGGTCTTGGGGGGCTGTTCAGTACTCACTTCGGACATCCGAGGAGAATTGGGTTTAAATCCTATGTTGCGGCAGTCGATCAGCCCGGCCGCTTATCGCTCAATACGAGTGGCAGGCCAAACACTGATCGTCGGAGTGTACACCGCCGTGCACGTTGTAGTGACATCCCTGCTCGATGCAGGAGTAGTCCGGCCGCTCGCCGTGGGTGATCGTCGGAATCTCCGGACCGGGCTGAACCTCGTGGCACAAGACGCACTGATTCGGGGAATTCCAGCCGGTGCAGACCATATCCTCGTGGCACTCGGTGCATTGAGATTCGGGATGATGCCAGGCCGGCGCTTGCGGGCCGCTGTAGATCTGGTCCTCGCTGCCGGTGGGCGCGTCCGGATTGGGCTCCGCGCATCCCGAGACCAGCGATGCCAGCGCCAGCGCGATCAGCAGCGACCAGACGATAGACGATTTTATACCAGCCATTGTCAGCCTCAATCCTTGTGGCAGAACGAGCATGGACGGTCTTTCCCGCGCTCAATTCCCGGAGCGGTCGTCCAGCCCGAGGGATGCGGATTGTTCTGGGGCAGCGAGTGGCAACGGATGCAGTTGCTGCCCGGGCCCCTGTCGTGGCACGAGGCGCACTCGATGATGCGGCGCCTGGCCTCCGGCCCGTGGAATTTAGAGCTGTTGGGATTGATCCAGCCCTTGGGATGGGTCATCAGCTTGACCTCGGACTGCGGCCCCTTGCCGTTGCGGGCGTGGCAGCTCTGACAGGTGTTGATCGTGTGGCACTTCAGGCAGCGCTCCTGCTGGAAGCCGGTCTCGGCTGCGTGGGTCGTGATCCAGTCGCCGCGATGGATGAAGCTGCGGCGCACCAGTTCGGGGAACTTGACCGATGAGCGCAACACGCCCTCGCGTTTGTTGTGGCAGTCGGTACAGAAGTCGAGATGGTGGCACTGCGAGCAGGTGCGTGTGGTCAGCCTGGCGAATCCGGGATGGTCGGTGAGGAAGTTGTCTTTGTGCGAGAAGTTGGACAGCTTGCTCAGGCCGATCGACTGGAAGGTGCGGTGGCAAAGCGCGCACTGCAGGTTCTCGATCGCCTCGCTGTGGCAGGCGTTACAGTCCTCGTGGTCGAGCACGCTCGGATCGAGCCTGCCGCCGTAGCCGTGGCAGTCCTCGCAGTCGTCCATTGTCTGCGGGTGATCGGCGTGGGAGAAGACAATCGGCCGGATCTCGTCGCCGTAACCCACCGAGTCCTCGACGCGCGCGATCTCGACGTGACACAGCCCGCATTGTTCGCGGTCCTTCACGTCGTGGCAACTGTCGCAAATCGACTTGGGCGGATAGATCCGGTTGGCGCCGGTGTGCTCGCGGATGTTGGCGTGGCAGTCCAGGCAGGCCATGTTCCGATCGATATGCTTCTGATGCACGATGCGGATGTCGGAGGCGCGTTTGCCGCGCCGATGCTGCCCCAGGGCAATCCCCGACACCAGCAGGCACAGCACAACAACGACGATCAGCGTCGCTTTAGAGCGTGGGCTGCTGCTCATTGGTCGGAACTCCAGAAGGTTTTGTCTACGTTGAAGGAGAGCTTCAGCAGCCCCCGCACTTCATCTTCGTAGAACGGATTTTGAACGTAGGTCGTCGATCCGACGATTTGGAAATAATCGGTGATGTCGATGCCGAAGGTCCCGGTGGCGCTCAGCGATACGTCTTGTTCGTAGATCTCCTCGTCCAGCAGCGTGCCGGCCACGTCGGCGGTGCAGAACAGCCGCTTGGCGAAGCCCTGGCGGTAATACATGCGCGCTTGGTTGTAGCCGCGCTGCGGATCGTTGAGGTAGACGTACTGAATCCCGAGGCTGTTGGCCAACTGCTTGCCGTAGATTACTGCCAGGCCACCCGAGGCGCGGTGCGAGGGGTCGCCCAGCGCTTTGTCCTCGAACGCCACAATGCCGTACTCGGCGCGAGCCTCGAGATGCGTCATAAACACGAAGGTCGTGGCCAGCTGACCGTGGTGGTAGGCGTCCATGGTGAAGACGGAGAGCGGGCTGGCCTTGCCCAACAGCGTCGAGGGCGTCACCCGCTCGTAGAGCGCGATGATCTTGGATCCGCCCAGTGGGCGGAACACGGCCATGCTCTCGCCGTCGTAGACCTCGGCCATCCGCGTATCGAAATAGATGTGGCCCGAGAAGGCGAACCAGGGCAGCGGCGTGGAGTTGAGCTGCAGGCCGGCGATCTCGTTGTCGATGGTGCGCTCTTCGATCTTCTTGGTGTACGTCGCGGCGAACTCGAAGAACGGATCAAGGGCGTAATCCAGTCGCCCGCCGAAGATCCAGTCGCCCTCGCGATCACCGATCGAGCTGACCACCGGCGCGCCGCCGAACCAGGTCAGGTTGAGCCCGATCGGGAAGCGGCCGACGAAGCTACCGCCGTCGAACGGTTCGACGATCAGCGAGGGCCCGAGCATCATCCGGCCGGCCCTGATCGTGAACAAGTTCTCGGGCCCTTCGTACTGCAGGAAGCCGTAGGTCAGGTCGCCGTCGCCTATCGGCAATTCCTCGTCGTTCTGATCGACTTGTTCCCAGGGCTCGAAATTGGGCCGATCCATCGATTCGATTCGGCCCCAGCCCGAGGCGTGGATGCTAAGTCCCTGGGCGCCGAAATCGGCCAGGCTGGTGCTGAGGAATTGGTAGACCGGTAGCCGGTCGGTGTTCTCGTCCGCGTAATAAGTCTGGAAGTAGTACGGCATGGTGATCGAGCGCACGTAGATGTCAGCGGAGTATGCCGTTGAACCGAGCAGCAGGACGAGAATACAGCAGCTGAGGAGTGTTTTTCGGAGCACGAAAAGTCCTCTCAATTATCAGTATCTGTGCTGGCTAGACAGGAACATGTCATTAAGAAAATTCTTGTTAGTATAGAAATTGGAAGTTTTTCGGTCAAGGTCGGATGACTAGGATTATTAGTGGTAAGCGGTTTGCGATAATTCGACGCCGTTTAGATTGATTTTCCAAGCCCGGCCACAAGGCCGGAGAGCCGAAGGGTTGACTTGCCGCCCCAGCCCCAATGACAATCGCTGCGATGGCTAAAGTCCAAGTTACAGTTCCCCTGGCGCTGCTCAAGCTCGCGGGCAATCAACGCCAAGTTCAGCTCGAGGCCGATGATGTGAGCCAGGCCGTTGCGCGGCTCGACGAGCTGTTCCCCGGATTCGCCTCACGGATTTACGATAAAGACCGCACGCCGCATCGACACGTCGCGGTCTACGTCGACCGAGTCGACGTGCGGCGACTCGACGGGCACCAAACCGTGCTCAGCGACGGGGACGAAATCGCGATCTTTCCCGCGATCGGCGGCGGATGAAGATGATTTCATCCGAGAACTATCCCCTAGCTTCCTATGCAGCGCGCAGCGACGCCAGTTGCGGCAGACGGTATCCAGAGGTGTTCCGCGACTCGCGGCCGGCATTTGAGCGCGACCGCGACCGCATCGTGCACTGCGCCGCGTTCCGGCGCCTCGAGTACAAGACCCAGGTGTTCGTCAATCATGAGGGTGACTATTACCGCACGCGGTTGACCCATTCGATCGAGGTTGCGCAGATCGCGCGCGGCATCGCCCGCCGGCTGCAACTCAATCAGGAGCTGGCCGAGGGGCTGGCCCTGGCCCACGACCTGGGACATACGCCGTTCGGCCACGCGGGCGAGGCCACGCTCAACCGGCTGATGTCCGACCACGGCGGGTTCGAGCACAACCGCCAGAGCCTGCGCGTGGTCGAATTTCTCGAGGAGCGCTACCCGGAGTTTCGCGGGCTCAACCTGACTTTCGAGTTTCGCGAGGGGATCATCAAGCACAACACAATCTACGACCGTCCCGGGTTCGCCGAGGCCGAACTCTACGGCGCGTGCCCGCCCACGCTCGAGGGCCAGCTGATCAATCTTGCCGACGAGATCGCCTACCACAATCACGACCTGGACGACGGCATCGAGTCCGGACTGCTGCCCCTCGATGATCTCGAGCGGGTTCGGCTGTGGGCGCTGACCGCCGCCGAGGTCAGACGGCGTTGGCCGAACATCGATCAACGCCGGCTGGTGCTGCGCACGATCTCGGCGCTGATCAGTCGTTTTATGGACGACGCGGTGCTGACCTCGGGCCGCCTGCTCAATGCCGAGAGGATCGACTCGATCGACGACGTGCGCGCGCAGGAGCGCTCGCTGATAGTGTTCTCCGAACAGTTCGAGCCGTTACGCGACGAGCTGCGCGCCTTCCTGCGCTGCAACCTCTACGAGCACCCCAAGCTGCTGCAATCGCGCGACGAGGCCGTGCGTTCGATCAATCTGCTGTTCGAGACTTTCCTGAATCGTCCGCAGCTGATGCCGCCCAAGTACCGCGAGATCGCCGACAAGGAAGGTTTGCCGCGCGCGATCTGCGATTATATTGCCGGGATGACCGACCGCTTTGCCCTGGAAGAGGCCAGACGCCTGGGTTAGCTCGCGAGCCTTGCTTTTAACTACTCGGAGAGATCCTCGACGATCATCTGTGCGACCTTGCGTCCGCTGCGCAGCATGCCGCCGAAGATCGGCCCCATCCGGAATCCGCCGCTGACGTTGTTGGCCGCCATGCCCGTGGCGTAGAGCCCGGGGTAGAGCTGCTTGGTGTTCTCCACGGTCGACTGCTCGCCGCTTTCGACCCACATCGGCTTCTCGCCCATCACCGCGCCCGAGGGAGTATCGAGCCTGATGCCCGCCTTGCGTGCGGCCAGGGTAGCGACCTCGCTGGGGTGGCCCGTGCCGTCGATCACCGCCTTGGAGGTCACCACCAACGGATCGACGTGCAGGCCCATGTGCTGCACCGGGGTCCAGTTGATCACCACTCCGCCCACCGAGCCTTCGCGGAACACGATGTCCTCAACGCTTACCGCGTTGAAGATTTTGGCCCCGGCCTTGAGTGCGCCGTGGATCAGCCCGGCGGCCAGTTCCACCGAATCCAGGGTGTGCAGACCGTCGCCGGCGGGCCGGTGGCCGATGCCGAACTCGTCGAGCAGCTCCAATACCTCTTGCTGCACCACCACCTCGTTGAACAGCATGCCGCCGCCCCAGGTGCCGCCGCCCGGTGCGAGCTTGCGCTCGAACATCGCGACTTTTTTCCCGGCTGCGGCCAGGTCGTGGGCCGCCACTAATCCTGCGGGACCCGCGCCGACGATCGCCACGTCTACGGTCAGGTTGGCGAGTAATTTATCGAAATAGCTTTTAACGATTGCTTGGCTGATTCGCTCTTCCATCTGGTCGGCTCCCGGGAATTATTCGTTGTGCTGATACGCGGCGGAGGCCCAAGATTACACCAACGCCGGGCCAAGTAAAGGGGGCTTGGCCACCGTGATCTGCTCTATTGTTCCCGGCGTTTCGCCGCCTCCCAGGCGCCGAGCATGCCCACCAGCGCGTGCTGGTTGTAGTCGATTCGCACCAGGCTTTGGATCGACGAGCCGCGGATGCCGCCGCGCGCCGACTCGGGGAAGGGCAGGTAGTACGAGGTCTGATCGCCGTACATCTGGGTGATCAGAAAACGCG
Organism: Candidatus Alcyoniella australis; assembly: GCA_030765605.1. NCBI lineage: Bacteria > Candidatus Lernaellota > Candidatus Lernaellaia > Candidatus Lernaellales > Candidatus Alcyoniellaceae > Candidatus Alcyoniella > Candidatus Alcyoniella australis. Next base: position 87,412 of record JAVCCG010000085.1, on the reverse strand, counting down.
TGCTGAGCAGCAGCGCTTGGCCGTAACGCGCCGAGCGCTCTTCGTCGCCCAATTCCAGGGCCAACAAGTACGCCTCGCGCAACGCCTCCGAGCGACTGCCCGCGGGAGCAGTACGCGGTGGTCGCGAGTTGCTGAATCCGCCGACCCACTCGGCTCGTTTGTAACCGGCCGGGAACTGCGAGTCGACCAGCGCGTCGGCCATGGCAAAACAGGTTTGGGCGTAACGCTCATCGCCGGTCAGGCGATGCAGCCGCGCCAGGCCCTGAACCACCCAGTTCTCGGGCTTGCCCGTGGTCTGGAACTGCGCCGTCTGCCAGTCCGCGGCGCGTACGCAATGCTCGCGCACCCAGCTAAGCTCGAGCCGCAGCTCATACAGCCGCGTCATTGCCAGCAGCGCCTCGCCCGGGAAGTACGGCGCCTGGGTCAGCGGTTCGTCGAACACCAGTTCGTGATAGTCGGTGTAGTAACGGCCGTCTTCGTGCTGCAGCAGATCGATAAAGCGCGCCAGCCCGAGCATCGCCCGCTGTTCCTGATCGCCGCGGCGGGTCTCGGGCATCGCGTCGAGCGCCAATAGGGTCAGCGCCGCCGCGCCCAAAGTCAGCGTTCCGTGGTTGCCGACCGCCAGCGTCTCAGGGTGCAGCAGCGGTCGCCGAAGCTGTTGCAGTAGGTATTGCGTCGCCAGGTCAGCGGCCTGGATCACGGTCTCGTCCTCCAGCGCCGCGCCCAGGGTGTACAGACCGTAAGCGCAGCCCGCGTGGCGCACGATGTTGTAGCTCAGCGGGCCGTTATAGCGTTGGCGGGCCGGGTCGTAGAGGTAGCTGAACAGCCCGGAGTCGCCGTTACGTCGCAGCGAGCGCACCAGGTAGTACGAGCCGTCGACCAGCGCGCGTTTGATCATTGGCGCAGTAACGTGCTGCGGGTCAAGGGGCAGTTCGCCGTCATCCAGCGTGAGCACCTCTGCATCGGGCGCGGTCTGGATTAGCGTGCGGCAACGCAGGCGGAAGAACTCGGCATCAAGAAACTTGCGTTCGGTCACGCCCGCGCGCTGCGAAAGCACGTCGCGCATGGTCGACTTGCGGATGCGCGAGCGCTTGCCCATCGCCGGCTCCCAGGGCTCGAGCAGCACCTCGTAGGGCGGCATCAGTATCGCCCGGCCGCGGTCCACGCGCAGCAGCCCGTCCACGCCGATGCGCAGGTAGATTCCCAGCGGATCGTCCGGGCGCACGGCGGCCTTCCAGACCCGGTAGGCCAAGTCGATGCGGATCGACGAGTGCTCCAGATCGCGCGGGCGTGGCCTGAACCCGGCGTTTTCAATGGCACGGCGCGTGGCTTGGGCCAGACTGCGGTCCAGTTCGCCTTCTGCCCAGGCCCAGCCGATCAGCGGCTTGGCCCCGCGCGGAAATACGCCGACCACCACCAGCTTGTCGTGCCATGGGGGCGACTCGAGCCCGGAGGGCGCATAGTTGCGGTCAGCCAAGGTCGCACGCACAACCTGGGCCGCGCGCTGCCGCTGGGCGCGCGTTAGTCCTTGGTCGGCTATGCGATAAGGATCGATGGGAGTTGCAAGCAGCTCGCCGTGTGCTGATGTGAAAAAACAACAGAGGGCTGCGAGCACCAAACCCAGCCCCAACGCCAGGCACCACGGCCAACGGCGGGCCGTGCGCTCGCGGTTCATTTTTTTCGTCCGCGTGGCGAACCTTTGCTCGGCTGTCGAACCTTGGCGGGTTTGATCGCGACCCTGAGCCGCTCGATCTCTTTGGGCTCGAGCTGACGCCACTTGCCGCGCCCCAGGTCTCCCAGCCGCAGTGGCCCGTAGCGCTCGCGCAGCAGTTTGATCACCGGGTGGCCGATCACCTCGCACATCCGCTTGACCTGATGATGCCGTCCCTCTTTGATCGTCAACCGCAGCCAGGTGTTGCGATCCATGCGGCGCAGCACCTCAGCCTTGGCCGGCGCGGTGATTCCGTCCTCGAGCTCGACCCCCCGGGCCAGCCAGACAGCGTCGGAGGGCGCGACCCGGCCCTTGACCTTGACCACGTAGCTCTTTTCCACGCCAAAAGACGGATGAGACAGCCGTTGAGCCAGCTCGCCGTCGTTGGTCATCAGCAGCAGTCCCTCGGTGTCGAAGTCGAGCCTGCCCACCGGGAACATCCGTACCGGTACGCGTTGGACGAGTTGTTGGACCGTGGGCCGATCCTCGGGATCGTTGGTCGTGGTGACGTAGCCCGGGGGCTTGTTCAGCGCGATTACCATCTTGGGCTGGGAGGCGGGGATGCGTCGGCCGTCGACCTTGATGTGGTCGCGCTGCGGATCGACCTTGGTTCCCTGTTCGAGCACGGCCTTGCCGTTGACGATCACTCGCCCTTCGCTGATCAGCTCTTCAGCGCCGCGACGGCTGGCAACACCGGCGTTGGCCAGGACTTTGGACAGACGTTCCATTGATACTCCTAGTCAGCCCTGTGGATCCTGATCCTCAGGATCGGCGTCGGACTGATTGTCGTCGTGGAAATCGTCAATGTCCTCGTCGTCGTCATCCTCGTCGTCGGACACATCGTCTTCTTCGATCTCGTCGTCGTCGCCGTGCTCATCATCGTCTGACTCATCATCGTCTGACTCGTCGTCGTCTGACTCGTCGTCGTCTGACTCGTCGTCGTCTGACTCGTCGTCGTCTGACTCGTCATCGTCTGGCTCGTGGTCGTCATCGTTGTCGGACTGCTGCGCAATCTCTTGCTCGTGTTCGGGCTGCGCGGCCTCGTAGTCCAACGCATCCGGGTCCTGCTTGGCCATCGCGCTGAGCTCGGCGCGCGCCTGCTTGGCCTGCTTTGTCAGCTGCTCGAGTTCCTCGCTCTTGACCCCGGACTTGGTGATCAGCTCACGATCGCCGGTGTCGGCCAGCAGCTCCTCGATCTCTTTCAGGCTCGGCAAATGGCCCAGGTCGGGCAGGCCGAAGACCTCGAGAAATGCGACGGTGGTGCCGTAGAGCAGCGGCTTGCCCGGCGTGTCCTTGCGACCGAGGATTTTAATCAGCCCGCGATCGAGCAGACTTTTAAGCGCGCTGGAGCAGTCCACACCGCGCACCGCCTCGATCTCGGGAGAGGTGAACGGCTGGTTGTAGGCAACGATCGCCAGGGTTTCGATCATCGCCCGAGTCAGTCGCGGCGGCTTGGATTTGACCAGCTGGCGCACCCATTCGGCGTTGGCCTCGGGGGTGCGGAATTGGTAGCCGTCGGCCACCTGTTGCAGCACGATCCCGCGCTCGGAGTCGCGGTATTCGGCGGTCAGCTCGTCGAGCAGCTCCTCGACCTGCTTTTTCCCCACGCCCTCGACGATCCGCGCCATCCGTCCTGAGCTCAGCGGCTCCTCGGAGATGAACACCAGGCTCTCCAGAATCGATTTGATGCGCGCGCGGTCAATCATCGTCTTCCTCTCGGCCCTCGATCAAATTGGGGAAGATGCGGATCGTCCCCAGGGTTCCCGCCTGAAACAGTCGAATCAGCGAGCGCTTGACCAGTTCGAGCAGCGCCAAGAAGACCGCGATGACCTCCGAGCGCGTCGGTTGGTCGCGCAGCATCTCGCGCAGCAGCAGACTCTCGTGCCCCCGGATCGCGTCGAGGATCTGGTTCATCTTGTCGGCGACCTTGAAGCTCTCGCCGATGATCGTGTGCTGCGTCTGATCGGGCAGCGAGCGCAGCAGCTCGCCGAAAGCCTCGACCAGATCGTAGAGGTTAAGCTCGAGGATCTCCTCGTGGTCGATTCCATCCAGCTCGTCGCTGGGCCATTTGCGGGCGAACACGTCGACCCCCAGGCGCGGGAGTTCGACTAACTGCCCGGCGGCGTCCTTGTAGCGTTGGTACTCCAGCAGCTGTCGAACCAGCTCGGCCCGCGGGTCCAGCTCTTCGTCTTCCTCGTCGAACTCGCTGGGCGGCAGCAGCATCTTGGACTTGATCTTCATCAGCGTGGCCGACATCACCAGGAACTCGCCGGCCACCGACAGGTTGAGCTGCTTGAGCAGCTCGACGCCGGCCAGGAATTGCTCGGTGATGATGGCGATCGGGATGTCGAAGATGTCGTATTCGTTTTTACGGATCAGGTGCAGCAGCAGGTCCAGCGGGCCCTCGAAAACCTCGAGGTGAACGCTGATCGTCTCGCGGTCCTGTTCGCTGAGGCCCGGCAGCGGGATGAACGACTCGTCGGTCCGGGGCTCGCCCTGCGGCGTCTTGTCGTCAACATCGTCCATCGACTATCCGATCTTAATTGCTTGGCGCACCACGCGCATCGTGTCGCCTGCCACCTGGTTGGCCCGCTGATTGCCGCGCTCGAGAATGCCGCGCACGATCGAAGGGTCGGCCAGCAGCTCGGCGCGCCGCGTGCGGATCGGATCGAGCCCCTGGTTGACCTTCTCGATCAATGGCGCTTTGCACTGCAGGCAGCCGATCCCCGCGCTACGGCAGCCTTCGGCCGCCCACATCAGGGTCTCGTGTTCGGAGTAGATGCGGTGCAGGTCGTAGACCGGACAGATGTCCGGGTCGCCGGGGTCTTTGCGGCGCTGGCGTGCCGGGTCGGTGATCATAGTGCGGATTTTACGGTCGATTTGTTCGGGTGTGTCCGAAAGGTACAGCGAGTTGTCGTAGCTCTTGCTCATCTTGCGGCCGTCGGTGCCCGGCACGCGCGGGAACTGTGTGAGCAGCTCGCCCGGCTCGGGAAACACATCGCCGTAAAAGTTGTTGAAGCGTCGGGCGATCTCACGGGTCATCTCCACGTGCGGACGCTGGTCTTCGCCCACCGGCACCTTGTGCGCGCGGTAGATCAGGATGTCGGCGGCCTGCAGGATCGGGTAGCCCAAAAAGCCGTAGGTGCTCAGGTCGCGGCCGCTGACCTGCTCCTGCTGCTCCTTATAGGTCGGGCAGCGTTCGGCCCAACCCAAGGGGGTGATCATCGAGAACAACAGGAACAGCTCGGCGTGCTCGCGCACCCGGCTCTGGATGAACAGCGTACAGCGTTCGGGGTCGATCCCCGCGGCGATCCAGTCGGTGATCATCTCGACTGTATTATTTTCGATGGCCGATGTATCCGCGTACTCCGAGGTCAGGGCGTGCCAGTCGGCGGAGAAGTAGAAGCACTCGTAGTCGTCCTGCAACGAGATCCAGTTGGCCAATGCGCCGTGTAGGTGACCCAGGTGCAGCTTGCCCGAGGGACGCATGCCCGAGAGGATTCTTTGTTTGCTCATCTGCGCTCCGTCTTTGTTGATCAATACGTCAAGACAATGTGCGGCCCCGAGTTTACAACAGCCGCTGGATCAAATGCCCGAAGGCGTTGATCAACATCGTCTGCGCGTAGGGCACCACGTACATTATCAGAATGTTCAGCGCGCCGAACACCGTGCTGAGCACGACCCGCGTGGGCGGCAGCCACAGCAGCATCAGCACGATCAGGATGCCGAAACGCTCCAGTCGCGCCAGGGCCATCGACTGCCGTGGCGGCAGCAGCCCGACCGCCACCCGGCCGCCGTCCAGCGGCGGCACCGGGATCATGTTGAACACGCCGAGCAGCACGTTGATGAACACTCCGGTTTGCGCCGCGAGCTTGAGCGGCTCGATCCATTCCGCGGCCGTGCCCGGCGGCACCATCGCCAGCAGGTAGTACAGCGAGGTGCAAAGCAGGGCTAGGGCGAAGTTGGTAACCGGCCCGGCCAGTGCGGTGAGGATCATGTCGCGCCGCATGTGGTGGAAGTTGCGCATCACGACCGGCACCGGCTTGGCCCAGCCGAAGACGAACCCGGTGGTGACGTAGAGCACCAGCGGCACGACGATCGTGCCCAGCGGATCGATGTGCCTCAGCGGATTGGCGCTGATGCGGCCCAGGGAGCGCGCCGTGTTGTCGCCGCAGCGATCGGCCATCCAGGCGTGGGCCGCCTCGTGGTAGGTGACCGCGATAATGATCCCCGGCAGGGCGATCAAAATCCGGCGCAGATCGTCGATTGTCAGGCCCAGGTCCATGCTGCGTGCAGTCTCCAATTATTGCGAATCGGAACCATACGACAGGGGGCAGGGTCCGTCAATCGAGCCTTGCGCAACCGCGAACTTCCAACGAGGTCCGTCGTATATCCGATGCGCCGATGCGCCTCGTTGACGAAGCCCGATAAATAATTCAGGCTAGCCGGGGTCGGATTCTCCATGAGTTGAAGTTGACATAATATTATGGCGCCAAGCGCAAAAGTTAAAATAACGCCGATGTTGCGGCAGTACTTCGAGGTCAAGGAGCAGTACGCCGACTCGATTTTACTGTTCCGTATGGGCGACTTCTACGAGATGTTTTTCGACGACGCGGTCGAGGCGTCGAAGATTCTCAACATCGCCCTGACCAAGCGCGGCCGCCACGACGACCAGGACGTGCCGCTGTGCGGCGTACCCTACCACTCGATCAGCGGCTACATTAGCAAACTGATCCGCGCGGGCAAACGGGTGGCGATCTGCGAGCAGGTGGAGGACCCCAAGCTGGCCAAGGGGATCGTCAAGCGTCGGGTGATCCGCGTGGTCACCCCCGGGCTGGTGATCGACGAGAGCGACCTGGACGAGCGCAGCAACAACTTCCTGATGGCGGTCTGCAACCCAGGCGACGATTGCTGGGGATTTGCATATATCGACGTGAGCACCGGCACGTTCCGCGCCGGCCAGGTGACGAGCCTGGATCAGTTGGCCGACGAGGCCTCGCGCATCGAGCCGGCCGAGATCCTGGTGCCCGACTCGTTGCGTACCGATCCGCTGCTTACACAGTTCACCAAGCGTAGCGGCGCAAAGATGGTCAATGTGCTCGGCGACCAGGATTTCGACCCCGAACGGGCGCGTGCCGCGATGCGCGAACGCTTCGGCGCGCCGGGCGACGAGCTGCCCGAGCTGCCGCAGGCCGGACTGGCCGCGGCCGCGGCGGTCCTGGTCTATTTGCAGCAGACGCAGATGGTCCAGCCGGACCACGTGCGGCGGCTGACCGTGCAGCGCTTCGACGATTACATGGTGCTCGACGAGTCGACGATCCGAAACCTCGAGCTGCTCTACACCGCTGTGGAGCGCCGCCGCCGGGGCAGCCTGCTGGGACTGCTGGATAAAACCTCTACCGCCATGGGCGGCCGCAAGCTGCGACGCTGGCTGACCTTTCCGCTGGCCAACGTCGACAAGATCGTGCAGCGCCACGAGGCGCTGGAGCAGCTATGCGCGCGGCCGGACCTGCTCGATGATCTACGGCGCTCGCTGGACGGGATCTGCGATCTGGAGCGCGCCGTGGGCCGGCTGTCGCTGAACAGCGGCAACGCGCGCGACCTGTTGAATCTCAAACTCAGCCTGTGGCACATCCCCGCGGTGGTCTCGGCTCTGGGCGACGGCACTGCGGGACTGTTGCTACGGCTCGGCTCGGCCATCGACCCTGCGGACGACATTGCCCGCGAGATCGACGAGACGATAGTTGACGAGCCGCCGTTGGCTCTGCGGGACGGCGGGCTGATCAAGCCCGGCGTGGACCCGCAGCTCGACGAGCTGCGACAGCTCTCGGGCGAGGGCCGGGGCTGGATCGCCGCTTTGGAGAGCCAGGAGCGACGACGCACGTCGATCAACTCGCTCAAGGTGCGTTACAACAAGGTCTTCGGCTACTACATCGAGGTGACCAAGCCCAACCTGCACCTGGTTCCCGACGACTACGAGCGCAAGCAGACCCTGGCCAACTGCGAACGCTTCGTCACACCGGAACTCAAGCAGATGGAGCTCAAGGTGCTCGGCGCCGACGAGCGCAGCACTGCCATCGAGTACGAGATCTTCGAGCGGCTGCGCAAGCGGGTTGCGGCCCAGTCCGGCCGGATCCTGGCCTGCGCCGATCTGCTGGCTGAGGTCGACGTGCTCGCCGCGCTGGCGGCCTGCGCCGTGGAGTACGGTTACGTCCGGCCGACGATCGACGACTCCAACGCCATCGACATCGAGGGCGGCCGCCATCCGGTGGTCGAGCGCGCGCTTAGCGACGAGCGCTTCGTGCCCAACGACGTGCTGCTCGATTGCCAGGAGAATCAGATCCTGATCATCACCGGCCCGAACATGGCGGGCAAGAGCACCTACATCCGGCAGGTAGCGCTGATCGTGCTGATGGCGCAGATCGGCTCCTTCGTGCCCGCGACCCGCGCGCGGATCGGAATCTGCGACCGGATATTCACCCGCGTGGGCGCCTCGGACAATTTGGCGCGCGGGCTCTCGACGTTCATGGTCGAGATGACTGAGACCGCCAACATTTTGGCCAACGCCACGCCGCGAAGCCTGGTGGTGCTCGACGAGATCGGTCGCGGCACCAGCACGTTCGACGGGATCAGCATTGCCTGGGCCGTGGCCGAGCAACTGCACGACGCGCCGGGTCTGGGCTGCCGATCGCTGTTCGCCACGCACTACCACGAGCTGACCGAGCTTAAGACCACCAAGCAGCGAGTGCGCAACCTCAACGTTGCCGTGCGCGAGTGGCAGGACACGATCATCTTTCTGCGCCGGATCCAACCCGGACCGGCCAGCCGCAGCTACGGCATTCAGGTCGCGCGTCTGGCAGGACTGCCGCTCGACCTGATTAACCGCGCCAAGGAAATTTTGACAAACCTCGAGCGCGGCGAGTATGACGAGGCCGGGATGCCGCGGCTCGCCAGGCCGCGCGGCCGAGCGCAACGCAACCCCGATCAGCTTGCGCTGTTCGCGCCGGAAGTGCGCGACGAGCACCCGGTGCTGCAACAGCTCGAGCAGCTCGATCCGACGACGCTTAGCCCGCTGGAGGCGCTTAATCTGCTGTTCGAGATCAAGGCCAAACTCAAGGGCGACCAACAATGAGACGACACTTTTTACCGCTGCTGTCGGCGTTGATCGCGCTACTGCTGTTTATTACATCGGCGCAGGCCGCGGTCCGGGATGACTACGATCAGGCCAAAGAGCAGTACCAGGAGTTTCTCAAGGACAAGCGGGCAATGCAGCGCCGCGACCTGTGGGTCTCGCACGCCAATAGTTTTCTGTCGATCGCCAAGCAGCACCCGGCTCACCGCCTGGCGCCTGGCTGCTATTACTGGGCCGGTTACGTGTATCGCGATATGTACGCGGTCAGCCTGGTCCAGCACGACCGCGACAAGGCGATTGAGGTCTGGCGCGAGCTGATCCGGCGCTACCCGACCAGCACGCTGTGCGACGACGTGTGGACTGAGATCGTTAATATTCACGAGCTGCGCGGCGACAAGGCCGCGGCATACCTCGAGCTCGAAGCGCTGCTCGACAAATACCCCCAGGGCGACAAGGCGCGTCAGGCGCGGATCGACCTGGCACGGCTACGCCCCTTCGCGCCGACACCCACACCCGCACCCACGCCCGCACCTACGCCCACGCCCCGGCCCACGCCCAACGCGACGCCGGTTGCCGCGCAGGATCAACAGCCGAGTGCAGCAGACCAGACGCTGGTCGGCGTGCGTTACTGGACCTACCCGTTTTACACGCGGGTGGTGGTCGACCTGAGCGATCGTGTGGACTACAAGGCCAACTTCATTGAGGCCGACCCGCAGAACGGCGCGCCGCGTCGGCTTTATGTCGACTTCTACGGCGCTGGCCTGCACCCCACGCTGATCGAGCCGATCATGGTCAACGACGGACTGCTCAACGCGGTGCGTTGCGGCGAGCCGCAACAGGGGATCGCGCGAGTGGTGCTCGACTTGGACGCGGTCTCCGACTATCGCCTGTTCACCCTGGACTCGCCGTTCCGGCTGGTGATCGACATCAACGCCGGAACGACTGCGCAGCAGACCGGCGAGCGGCAAATTCGAAGGATCGTGCTCGACGCCGGGCACGGCGGCCGCGACCCGGGAGCTGTGGGCAGACATCGCGGCAAGGTGCGCTACGAGAAGACCTATACGCTGGATCTGGTCAAGCGCATCAGGCCGATCCTCGAACGCGAGCTGGGCGTAGAAGTTGTCTTTACCCGTTCCGACGATCGCTTCGTGCCGCTGGAGCAGCGCACGGCAATCGCCAACCAGCAGCGCGCCGATCTGTTCGTCTCGGTTCACATCAACGCCAGCAGGCGTTCGGCGCCCAGCGGCTTCTCGACCTATTACCTTGCGCCTAAGGCCGATCCGACCGACGAGGAACTGATCGCGCTGTTGGCGCAGGAGAACGACATCGATCTTAGCGCCGCGCGCGGGATCGACCTGGTGCTGGGCGATCTGGCGTTCTCGGACAAGATCAGCGAGTCCTCGTATTTGGCCGAGGCTGTGCAAAAGGCGATGGTCGGCGGCCTGCGCACCAAGTACGGCGGGGTCATCGATCGCGGGGTCAAGCGCGCGCCGTTCTACGTGCTGGTCGGCGCGCACATGCCCTGCGTGCTGATCGAGGCCGGCTTCATCACCAATTCAAAAGAGGCGGGCCGCCTTGCGCAGCCCAACTTTCGCTACAACCTGGCCGATGCCATCGCCCGTGGGATAATCGAGTATGTCCGACAGCTCGAGCATTGAACGCGCGATGGACGCATTTCTCAACGCGTTGGACGTGGAGCGCGGAGCCAGCCGCCACACCCAAGAGGCCTACGCCCGCGACCTGGCGCGTTTTGCCGAGCACCTCGACCAACAGCAAATCGACGATCTCTCGAGCGTGCGTTGGACCGACATCAGCGGATTTACCACGCGACTGCGCGAGAGCGGACTGTCCGCGGCGAGCGCCGCACGGGCCCTGAGCGCGGTGCGCGGGATGTTCCGCATGGCCCTTGACCAAGGACTGATCGAGGGCGACCCCACGGCGTTGGCCCAACGACCCAAGGTGCGGCGTTCGCTGCCGCGGCCGTTGAGCGAAGGCCTGGTCGAACGGCTGCTCGAGGCCCCGGACCGTGCAACCGATCGCGGGCTGCGCGACCGCGCGATGCTCGAGCTGATGTATGCCAGCGGTTTGCGCGTCAGCGAGCTGGTCGGACTCAAGGTCGGTCAGATTAACCTCGAGGCCGGGTACGTGCGTCCGTTCGGCAAGGGCTCCAAGGAGCGCATCGTGCCGATGGGCGAGCAGGCCACGGCCGCGTTACGCGACTACCTCGCGTCCGCGCGCGCCCGGCTTTGCGCCGGGCGGATCAGCGAGGCGCTGTTCCTTACGCGTTTGGGCCGGGCGTTCACGCGCCAGGGCTTTTGGAAGCTGATAAAGAACTACGCCGAGACCGCGGGCATCAAGGAACACCTCTCGCCGCACACCCTGCGCCACAGCTTCGCCACACACCTGCTCGAGCATGACGCGGACCTGCGCGTGATCCAGGCGCTGCTGGGACACACCGACATCAGCACGACCCAGATCTACACCAACGTGGCGCGCGAGCGGCTCAAGGCCGTGCACGCGGCGCACCATCCGCGGCCATGAGCGCCGGACGCCGCAAACCGGCGCAGCGCGATCCCGCGCCGGACGCGGGCGGGCTGACCGTGATCGTGACGCACATCAACGCCGACTTCGACGCCGTGGGCTCGCTGATCGCCGCACGCCACCTCTACCCGGGCGCGGTCTGCGTGATCCCCGGCGGCACCGAGCGCACGGTGCGCGACTTCATGGTCCAGTCCACGCTTTACAGCCTCAACCTCGAGGGCGCGCCGGAGATCGACCTGGAGCGGGTCGAGCGGCTGGTGGTGGTCGATACTCGCCAGGCCGACCGCATCGGCCGGATGGCCGCGCTGCTGGGGCGCGACGACGTCGAGGTTCACATCTACGACCACCATCCGGACAGCGACGAGGATTTTAGCGGCCGCGTCACAATCGTCGAGCCCACCGGTTCCACTGTGGCGGTGCTGGTCAAACTGCTCAAGCAACGCAAGATTATCGTGCCGCCGGAGCAGGCCACGGTGATGGCAATGGGGATCTACGAGGACACCGGCGGCCTGACCTTCAACAGCACCACTGTCGACGACTACGACGCCGCGCGCTACTGCCTGGAGTGCGGGGCCGAGCTGAGCACGGTGGGCGACCTGATGGCGCGCACCATGGACACCGAGCAGGTGTTGGTGCTTGGCGACCTGCTGCGTTCGGTTCGCAGGCTGCACTTCGGCTCGACCCCCGTGGCGTTGGCCGAGGCCCAGGTCGCATCCGGCGGACAGGATCTGGCGTTGGTGGTCAACCGACTGGCGCAGATCGAACACCTGCCCACGATCTTCGCGTTGTTCAGGGTCGAGGGGAGGGTGACGCTGATCGCGCGCAGCTCTTTGCCCAAGGTCGACGTCGGCCGCATCTGCCGCGAGCTCGGCGGTGGAGGACATCCCACCGCGGCCAGCGCCTCGCTGCCGGATAAGACGCTGGTCGAGGCCCACGAGCTGCTGCGCGCGGTGTTGCGTTCTAACTTCTCCAAACGGCCGATTGCCGAACAGATCATGACCACTAGTCCGCGTTGCATCGAGTACGACGCCACCGTAGAACAGGCACTCAGGGAGTTGGTGCGCTGGCGGATCAACGCGCTGTGCGTGGTCCGTGAAGGTCGCTTCGCCGGAGTGATCACCAGGCAGACCGTAGGCGGCGCAATGCACCACGGCCAGGGCGATCGGCCGGTGAGCGAATTTTTACAGGTCGAGCCCCAGAGCGTAGCGCCCAAAGAGAGCTTCGAGCGCATCTACGAGCTGATCGTCGGTCGGGGTAACCGGCTGCTGCCGGTGGTCGACCGCGGTCGGGTGCTGGGCGTGATCGCCCGCGGCGATCTGCTGCGCGCGTTGGGCGAGCGGATGGATGCTACGCGTCCCCTGCGGGCCGAGCCGCGCGCCCATCGTTCGCTACGTAACCAGATGGAGCAGCGCCTGCCGCGCAAGGCCATGGCCGTGCTGCGCAAGATCGGCCGCGTGGCCCACGCCGCGGGCTACGAATCATACGCCGTGGGCGGATTCGTGCGCGACCTGATCATCGGGCGGAGCAATCTGGACGTCGACGTGGTGGTCGAGGGGGACGTTCTGGATCTCGTGCCGCAGTTGACCGCGAAGCTCGGCTGCCGCGCCGCAATTCACGAGCGCTACAAGACGGCCAAGCTGATCATGCCCGACGGGATGCGGGTCGATTTGGCCAGCGCGCGTTGGGAGACCTACGCTGAGCCCGCAGCGCGGCCCGAGGTCGAGATCGGCTCAATCAAGTCCGATCTGTTCCGCCGCGACTTCACGATCAACACGCTGCTGATCAGGCTGCGCCCCCGCGGGTTCGGCGAGCTGCTCGACCACTTCGACGGCCGCCGCGACATCAAGGACAGCAAGCTGCGTGTGCTGCACTCGCTAAGCTTCATCGAGGACCCGACCCGCATCCTGCGCGCGGTGCGCTTCTTAGTGCGCTTCGATTTTCGACTCGGACGCCAGACCGAGAAGCTGATGAACATGGCGATCTCGCGCGAATTCCTCAGCCGTGTGGACGGCAAGCGCCTGCTTAGCGAGCTGCGGCTGATCTGCGAGGAGCAGGAGCCACTGGAAGTTTTCGAGATGATGCGCGAGCTAAAAATCTGGCGCTACTTCTCGCCGCGCATCCTGCTCGACGAGCGCCAGCACGCTCACTTGGCGCGGCTGCGTGAGGTGCTGGCCTGGCACGCACTGCTGTATACCGGCGTGCGCATCAGCCTCTGGCGGGTCTGGACTCTGGGGCTGTGCAATCGGATGAACGAACAGTTGTTCGGCGAGTTTCTCGAGCGGCTCAAAATCGCGGCGCGTGATCGTGAGCGGCTGCGATTGTGCCGCGAACAAGCCGGAGACGCGGTGCAGGCCCTGGCGCGACTCAGGTCGCCGCGGCCCTCGACTGTCGACCGCATCCTGGGCACGCTCGATCGCGAGGCGCTGCTGTTCGCCATGGCGACCACCGGGCGCGAGACCACGCGCCAGGCGATCAGCGCCTACATCAGCCACTACTCACAGATCGGGATCGAGCTTCGCGGCGACGACCTGCTGCAGCTGGGATTGAGCTCCGGCCCGCAAATCGGCGAGGTGCTGACCAGGGTGCGCGCGGCCAAGCTCGACGAGCGCGTCAAGGGCCGCTCCGAGCAGCTCGCTTTGGCCCGGCGCCTGATCAGGCGCCGGCATTGAGTCGGCGCGAAGCACGCGCATTACGCTAATCCTTAAACAACGACCCGCCCCGCGCCTGGTCAGTAGATCAGGGGAAGATGCCGCGCTGTAGGTAGAGCGTCTGCAACCTGTCCAACGCCAGGATGTAGGCCGCGGTCCTCCAGTCGGTGTCGTACTCGGCCACTACCTGCTCCACGTCGGCGTAGGCGGAGGTGATGATCTTGAGCAGCTTGGCGTCCACGGTCTCCAGGTCCCAATACTCGCTGCGCTTGTTTTGCAGCCACTCGAAGTAGCTCACCACCACGCCGCCGGCGTTGCACAACACGTCGGGGATCAGCTCGATTCCCTTGTCAGCCAAAATCTGGTCGCCGTCGGGATTGATCGGGCCGTTGGCGCCCTCGGCGATCACCTGCGCATCGATCAGCGGCGCGGTCTGCGCCGTGATCTGATTCTCCAAAGCGGCGGGCACCATGATATCGACTTTGGTGGAGAAGAACTCCTCTTTGGAGATCTCGTCGGCGTCGGGATAGCCGACGACGCCGCCGTGCTCGGCGACCCAGCGCACCAGCCTCTCCGCGTCGATCCCCTCAAGGTTGCGAATTGCGCCGGTGTGGTCGTGCACGGCGAGCAGCTCGGAGCCCTTGGGCGCCATCAGCCGGGCGGTCCAGCTGCCGACGTTGCCGAAGCCCTGAACCGAGTAAGTCGCACGGCTTAGGTCGAATGCCTTGCGCTTGGCCCACTGTTCGATGCAATAGACCACGCCCTGTCCGGTGGCCTTGTCGCGTCCGGGGGAGCCGCCCGCGGCAAGGGTCTTGCCGGTGACCACATGCACGTTGGCGTTGCGCATGTGCGGATCGACGAACGCCTGGTAGCTGTCGAGCAGCCAGACCATGGTCTGGGCGTTGGTGCCCACATCGGGCGCCGGGATGTCGTACTCCGGGCCGATGTTGTTGCCCAATGCGTGAGTGAAGCGCCGCGTGATGCGCTCGAGCTCGAGCATGGTGAACTGCGAGGGGTCGATCTGTACGCCGCCCTTGGCGCCGCCAAAGGGAATGTTGACGATTGCGGATTTCCAGGTCATCCAGGTGGCCAGCGCGCGCACCTCGTCGATGTCTACCGACTGGTGGTAGCGCAGCCCGCCCTTGAACGGGCCGCGGGCGTCGTTGTGCTGCACGCGGTAGCCGGTGATAACCTTCACCGAACCGTCTTCCATTTTAATTGGGAAATTGATTTTGATCTCGTTGATCGGCGAGGCAAGAATCGCGCGCACCTCCTGATGCAACGACATCAGGTCTGCTGCCTTGTCGAACTGTTTCTGTACGTTCTGGTAGACGTTCATCTGTGTACCCTCCGGCTAAATCGATGGGCAGTTGTTGTAAAGCAGCGAGTGGAAAGCAGCGTCCGAGGGGTGGGGTTGAGTTGTCAAACAAACTTCGCGCCCAAGCCGCAAGGCGCGGCCCCGGACGAGTGATACGCTACAACTTTTAATGGGAAAATCAAGACAAATCCGCAGACCGTCGGATTGAACGCCCGAGGGCCCGGTGCTACGATTAACACCGTGAAAAATCATGACATGGAGATCGAGATGAAGCGTCTAATGCCCCTGGCGATAATAACCGTGCTGCTCGTTTTTTCACTGGGCTGCGTGGACGAATATTCTCAGACAACGTCGAAACAGCTCGATGACGTGGACGGCAACGTCAAGGTCGAAGTGCTCGAGAACGGCTGGGACCGGGTAGTGCTGCGCTTCAGCCTTGCAACTCCCCAGGCCGTGCCGCTGGCCACCAAGGGCGGCCGATTTTTCGAGATCGGTTACGTGGGCGAAGGTCATAGCTCGACCTTGGGGCAGCCCAAGCTGCCGACAGTCAGGCGGATGGTCAACGTCCCGCTGGGCGCGGCGATCGAGCTCGAGGTGCTCCAGAGAGAAACCCTCGATCTCAATTTGACCGACCTGGGCGCGGACGCGGCGATCGTGCCAATGCAGCTTTCCGTAGAGAAGCTACCCGGCGCCTACGCCACCAGCGAGTTTCTGATCGACAGCGCGACCTACGCGGCTGACGAGCAGGTCGGCGGGCTCGGGGCACAGCTGGTGGACGAGGTGATGCTGCGCGGCTATCGCGGCGTAATGCTGCAGGTCGATCCGATGGCCTACAACCCGGCCAGTGGGCGAGTTGAGCTGTTGAGTTCGATCACAGTTGCCCTGGAATTCGACCGGCCCGATCCCGAGGCGACCCTCGAGCTGATCGGCCAAACCAAACAGCCGTACTTCGAGCTGCTCGCCCGGCGGATTTTCGTCAACGAGCCCCACGGCAAGGGCCTGCCGGCCGCGCCGGTCAAGATGCTAATTATCAGCGCCCCGGCCTTCGTCGACGGCCTGGCGCCCTACATTGCCTGGCGCACGCGCAAGGGTTTCGATATCACGCTGCTGGACACCGGCGCCACCGGAACGAGCCGCGAGCAGATCAAGACCGCGATTCAGGCGGCATACGACAGCGAGGGGATCGCCCACGTGCTGTTGGTCGGCGACACGCCGGACATCCCGTGCTGGATCGGCCAGGGCGACTCGAGCCCGGACACCGACCTGTACTACGCTACGCTGGCCGGCCCGGACTTCATCGCCGACGTGGGCATCGGGCGTTTCTCGGTGACCAACGCCGGCGAGCTGAGCAACCTGATTAACAAGATTCTCAGCTTCGAATCGGCGATCAGTGCGGACAAGGGGATCGATTTCCACGAGCAGATCGACTGCAACCAGACGATCTCGGCCAACAACACCTCGGGGTCCGACATCTGGGATTCGTACGATTGCGTGGGCTGGGACGAGAGCGGACCGGAGTACGTGGTCAAGGTGGTGCCCGGCGGCAGCGGGGCGCTGAGCGCGACCATCTCGGGCATGTCCGAGGACCTGGACGTGTTCATCCTCTCGGCCGAAAATCCGAACTCTTGTCTAGAGTACGGCGACACGAACGCCGAGATCTCCGGCGCCACAGGCGGCGTGCCCTACTACATTGCAGTCGACGGCTATTACGGCGCGGTGGACAACTTCAACCTCAGCGTGAACTGCATTGCCGGCGACGATGACGACGACGACGACGACGACGATGATGATGATGATGACGACATTGAGCCCGGCTGGCAGAACGCAGCCATCTTCATGGCCAGCAACGACCGCTACTATGTCACCGAGGCCACCCACGACTACGTGATCAGCAATTACCTCGACCCCGAGGGTTACAGTTACGACAAGCTCTATACCCACACATACTCGGCCAACAGCGGCCAGGTCAGCGCCGCGATCAACGCCGGCCGCGGCCTGGTTACCTACTCGGGCCACGGCTCCACGAGCTACTGGGCGGACGGCCCGGTCTTTTACCAAAGCGATGTGGACGCGCTGTACAACGCGGCCTATCCGTTCGTCCAGTCCTACGCCTGCTACACCGGCTCCTACGACCTTGACGAATGCTTTGCCGAGACCTGGATCCGCGACGACCACGCGGCGATGACATTCTGGGGCAGCTCGGTCACCAGCTATTGGGACGAGGACGACATCCTGGAGAAGGGCGTGTACGCGGGATTCTTCGACCCCAGCGGCGAGGCGCTCGACCTGACCTGGATCGGCGCGATGACCGAGTACGGCAAGTACGCGGTGTACCAGGCCTACTCCGGCGGTGAGAGCACCCAGCGCTATTACGAGATGTACAACATCATGGGCGATCCGAGCATCGACATCTGGACCCGGGTGCCAACCGCGCTGACCGTGGATTTGCCCACGCACCTGGACCCGGGCGCAAGCTCGCTGTCGGTCGGGGTGGACCAGGGCGACGCGATGGTCGCGGTGACGCTCAACGGAGAGCTGATCGGAGCGGCCTACACCGCGGCCAAGGGCCAGGCCGACGTGCCGCTCGATCCGGTGCCGATCGAAGGCGACTCGCTGCTGGTCACGATCACCGCTCACAACGGTATTCCCTACGAGGGGACCGTGCCCGTGCAAATCGGCGACGATGACGATGACGACGACGATGATCTGGACGACGACGACGACGATGATGACGATGATCTGGATGACGACGACGATGACGATAACGCCTGTTCGTCGTAATCAGCGGTAGAAATATAAAAAGGCCCACCCGATTGCGGGTGGGCCTTTTTAATTGGTCGCGTGATCGATCGGTCAGCCGATGAGCCGCGGAATGCGGTAGATCTTGCGGCGCAGCACCTCGCCCGATTCCAGCGATATAATCGAGCCGCGGACCTTGCTGTTCTTGACCTCGAGCAGGCCGAAGGTCGGTTTTGGGGCGTCCTCGCGTTCGACCACCAGCGTCCCGGGGCTGATGAACACGACGTAGCCCAGCTGTTCGATCGATGCTTTGGCCGCGCCGTTGCAAACCACGTCGATCTGACCGGAGAAGCACAGATCCACCGGGTCCAAATCGTCGGGCAGGTCGTTCTCGTGGCGTCTGGTGTAGTTCGTCAGCAGAATCCGCACTTGGTCGACCAACTCGACGCGGCGGTTGGCCACAGCGTGGTCGCGGTAGGCCGACTCCTCGGGCCCGGGTACGGCGAGCACCGGCATGCCATGATTTTTCAGTACCTCTGCATCGTTGTAATCAACGCCGAGGTGGAAAACCGCCGAGGCGCCCAGCCGCCGCAGATGCTTGGCGGCCAAGCGGATTGAGTCGAGGTTCCCCTGACTGTTTGCAATCAGCCCGATCTTCAATTGCTCCACCTCCGCAGCATGCCTGGCGACCCAATTTCAGATGTTAATCGGTTTACCTAGTGTAACAGCACAGGCTTCCATTAGCACCTCTCCCAGTGTCGGATGAGGATGAATTGTTGCGACGATCTGTTCGGCCGTGGCGCCCAAACGCAGGGCGAGGCAGGCCTCGGAGAGCAGGTCGGAGACTTCGGGGCCGACCATCCGCACTCCCAGCAGCTTACCGGTTTGACGCTGGGCGATCACCTTGATGAATCCCTCGGTCTCTCCGCGCGTCATGGCCCTGCCGCTGGCCGAGAACGGGAACGCGCCGGTGTCGATCTCGTGGCCGGCCGCGAGTGCCTGATCTTCGGAGAGACCGATGGTTGCGATCTCCGGGTCGGTGAAGACCACGGCCGGGATCTGCGTCGGGTCGAACTCGGCCTTGAGCCCGGCGATGTTCTCGGCGGCGACGATGCCCTCATGGCTCGCTTTGTGCGCCAGCTGCGGGCCGGGGGTGATGTCGCCGATGGCGTAGATCGAGGGCACGGCCGTGCGGCGCGAGGCGTCGACCTCGATCAGCCCCAGAGCGTTGGGCTCCAAGCCTGCGGATTGCAATCCGATCCGGCTGGTCTGCGGCCGTCTGCCCACCGAGACCAGGATGCAATCGGCCTCGATTGCGCGCGGGCCCTCCGGCCCCCGGGTGCTTAAGATCACCGAGCTCTCACCGCGTTCCAGCCCGACGGCTTTGGTCGAGAGCAGCGTCTCGACCCCCATTTTACGCAGCCGTTTGACAACCGGCTCGACCAACTCGGCTTCGGACCCGGGTAGCAGCTGGTCCATCAGCTCGACGATGGTCACTTTGCAGCCGAGTTTGGCGTAGACCGTGCCCAGTTCCACGCCGATATAGCCGCCGCCGAGCACGATCATCGACTGCGGAAGCTGCTTTAAACCCAGAGCCCCGCTGCTGCTCAATACGCGTTGCTCGTCGAACTCAAAGCCCGGGATCGTCACCGGCTCGCCGCCCGTGGCCAGGATCAACGCCTTGGCTGTGATCGTGCGCGAGCCGCCATCGGCCAGCTCGACCTCAAGCGCGTCAGGTCCGACCAGCTTGCCACTGCCCTTGATTACTTCCACGCCCCTGTTGCGACATAGGTAGCCCACGCCCGCGCTCAGCCGCCTGACCACCCGATCCTTGCGCGCCATCAGCTTGGCGAAATCGAGCCGCGGATTGTCGATCAGCACGCCGTAGTCCTTGGCGCGGCTAAGCTGCTCATAGAGTCCGGCTCCGTGGATCATTGTTTTGGAGGGGATGCAGCCCACGTTGAGGCACACGCCTCCCAGGGCGCCGCGCTCCACCAGCGCCGTGCGCTTGCCCAGCTGGGTGCAACGCAGGGCTGCGACGTATCCGCCGGGACCGCCACCGAGCACTAATACATCGTAGTTCTCTGACACCTTGGACCTCTTTACAATTTTCCCGGAATACCGGGGCGATGGCTCAATTATGAAATGATATTGTCCGGGCCTCGGCCGCGTCAAATTAAATCGTGGTTAAGTCTTGAAAGTCGATCGGTAACAGTAGAATCTGTTGATCTCAAAGGCGAGCGATGACACATAGAATAACGATAATCCTGACCATGATTTTAATCTTGACCGCCATCTGGCTGGTCAATCCGCCCATGGTGCGGGCCTATGGATCGGCCACGCACGTGGCCGAGGCCATGGCTTACCTCGAGAGCATCCGAACCCAACCGCTGGCCGGACCGCGCGGCGACTACGAACTGTTGAGTGAGCCGGACAACCTGATGTACCTCAAGCTCGGGTCGATCTGGCCCGACCTGATGCGGATCTGGCCGGGAGTGGATTTCGAGCCGCATAATCACGATCTTGGGTTGTGGCTGCTCGAGACCGCAGCCGAGCAGCCCGAGCCGTGGAAGCTGGCCTTGGCCGTGGGCAACCTCAACCACCAGTGCGGCGATGTGGTGGCGCAGAACATGGGCACGCAGTACTACGGGGTCAAAGGCCGTTGGGGCGACCTGGATGTGATCCGCGGCGTGCAGGACGACCGTCCGGGCGGCGAAAAAGAGGCCGCCCTGGAGATGACCCTCGAGCTGATGCGCATTGATCTTCAGCCGTACATCGAGTTGGCGCAATATTTCCTCACCGACTTGACCCAGCCCGATCCACTGCTGTTTACGGCCGCGGATTGGTATTTGGAACAGGTCGAGATTTATCACAATCTCGATTACGGATCGCTCGATCGCGAACAGGCTTTCCAGGCGCTGGTCGCAAAGCTCCAGCCGGTGTCCGATCCGGAGCGCTGGGGTGCGGCCCTGAATCCGGATGCGCCGATCGAGCAGCGGCTGGCCGATGCCTGGCCGTTGATCGGACCCAAGGGCGACATCGAGATCGACCAGCTGATGATCTACTGGGATGAGCTGCTGCGCGTGCTCGGCGGCCCGCTCTCGCAACCCGATTTCTACGACGATTATTTCACCCTGTTCAAACCGTTGTCCGTGGTTATACTGCGCGAGATGGGCGATCCGGGCGATCTGTGGCAGGACTGGCCCAACTGGGAACAAAAGACCAACATCGGTGGTTCGGTGGCCTCGCTGATGGCATTTTTACCGGAAATCTACGCTGACCAGCACGAGGTGTTCGTCACGGACTGCCGCTGGCTGGATTGGGACCAGGCCGATTACATCACAGAGTTTGACCACGATTCTCCACCCAGCGAGGTGCGCGCCGAGGTGCGGATTTTCGTCGCAGCGCCGGTGGACGAGCTGTTTGTGTTGCGCGTACTCAAGGACGTGCCGGGCTTCTCCTACCAGTCCGACACGCTGGTCGAGCAGAAGGTGTTTCGCCTGACCATCGACCCGGCGGACTACGGCAGTGTGCCCCAGGAATGGGTGATGTTCGACTTCAGTCCCGGCGACGAACTGCTCGATGCTCGCGGTATCACCCTCGAGCTGGCGCGCCATTCGGACGGCAAAGCGCTGTTCACCACCAGCTTCGATCAGATGCTGGCGATCACCCAGACCGACGTGTTCACCCCCAACTATCACAACAAGTGGGACAGCTACGGCAAGCAGTGGCCCTACGGTCTGCGGGTGCTTAATCCGCAATTCAGCGCTGACAGCGGCGACATCAGCGGCCGGGTTGTAGATCTGGTCAGCGGCAAAGGAATCGAGGGAGCCACGGTCGAGCTCGAGGGCCTGGGCAATGCGACGACCAACCAACGCGGCCGCTATACCTTCGATGGCGTGGACGCGGGCGAGCACACGCTAAGCGCCGCGCCCGAGGGATACGCCCCGGGATCGATCGAGGTCGATCTCGAGTCCGGCGGCTGGATCAGGCGCGACATCGAGGTCAGCTTCATCCCGCTGGTGGACGACGGCGGCCCGTACTCCACCGACAACCAAACGTTCCCGATCATCTGGGATTGCCCGGAGGGCCGCGACCTCGAGGGTTTCGAGGCGGCGCTGGGTTCGCAGCCCGGGCTGGACGACCTGGTCTCCTGGCAGGATGCGGGATCGGGACGTTTCATCGAGCTGTACGCGGACGGTGCGGTCGAGGACGGAACGCTGTGTTACGGCGCAGTGCGGCCCAAGCTCGCGGACCAAATCCTGGCTGCGGGTTTCGGGGACGGCGTGTTAGTCGATCGCAGTCCGCCCGAGCTTGAACAGCTCACGGAGATTAGCGACCCCGAGGACGGCTGGCAGCGCGACGCGCTGGTCACATGGGGCGCAGATGATCCGCATTCGGGGCTGGCCGCGCAGGCGCTGTGTCTGGGCAGCTCGTCCTCATCGTGCGACCTGCTGGATTGGACGGCGTTGGACAGCTCAAACTTCGAGCTCGATCCCGCGCAGTACGCTTCCGAGCCGCCGATCTATCTGCGGGTGGTGCTGTTCAATAACGCCGGGCTCAGCAGCGAGGGAACGCTGGAGATCGTCGGGCCCACGGCCGAGGACGACGCTGAGGACTCGGCCGACGACACGAGCCCGATCAACGGTCGCTGCTGCGGCCGCTAGCCTGGATTCATAGACCACGATTGTTATTGATTGTCCGATGATTAGCGCCAGCCCGCTTGGGCTTGCGCAGAGCGGCTACTGCCAGGTGTCCACGCGCAGGTCGCCGTCGGTGTCAAAGCCCTTGCGTGCGAACTTGCCCTCGGTGGTGTAGCTCTCGAAGGTGTCGACGTTGCCGTCGCCATCGGTGTCGTAGTCGATCCAGCGGATCGCGCCGTCTTTCCAGAAGTAGACGCGTTTGTCCGGCTGGCCATCGCCGTTGGCGTCCTCGGCCTCCCAGACCAGCATGCCTTCGGTGGAGTAGCGGCTGGTCTTGTCGAACACGCCGTCGCCGTTGGAATCGACTTGGACCTCGATTACTTCGCCCTTGAGGTTGTAGACCGTCCACAGGTCGAGGAAGCCCAGCTTGGCGCTGTCGACCGCCTCGACGATTCTCTTCTCGTCGACGTTGTAGCGCATCAGCAGATCGACGCGACCGTTGCCGTCGCGGTCTTTGGTCTGCTCGCGCATCTTACCGTTGGGCCCGTAGAGAATGCGCTCTGCGACCAGCCCCTCTTCGGGGTCGGCGTACTTGATGGTCATCAGCGGCAATCCGGTGCGGTCGTGGGTCGTGATCTGTTCGGGCACGCCGTCGTGGTTGGCGTCGTGTTCCACGCGGCGCTTCTTGCCGCCTTCCCAGTAGCGCTCGTGCGCGTCGGGCTTGCCGTCGCCGTCGGTGTCCAGGGAGCGCGAGATCAGGCTCTCGCTGGTCTTGTCGTAAAACTCCCAGACGTCGATCTCGCCATCGCCAGTGGAGTCGAGCTCCTTGGCCGCTTCGAAATCGCGGCTTGCGGCAATCTGGGCGGTGTCTGGCGCGCTGCTGACGAACTGACTGATCATTAGCACAACGACCAGCAGGGCCGCTGCTGCGCTGCCGCCGACCAGCGCAATCTTGGCGCGGTTGAAGATCGGTGCGGCGCGACGTTGGCGCGTCTTATTGAATTTTTTAAGCGACAGGCCGCAGGCCGGGCACTTGGTCTCGTGGACCTTCATGCCGTAGCCGCACTCCGGGCACTTGATTAAAAACGGGTTCTGGCAGTTGCGGCAGAAGTCGTAGCTGTAGTTCTTCTCACCGCACTTACGGCAAATTACGCCTTTTAAAATCAGCTGCCCGCGCTCGGAGCCCGGCGCCAACAGGGCGCCGCAGAACGGACACTCCGTGGTGTCGAAGTTGATATCGCCCCTGCACAGCGGGCACTGTGTAACTAATTCTTTCATGGGAGCAAAAGGCTATCACATTCGATGCGCTTGTCCAGACGCTATAGACTTTTTTTCAACGACCTTAACGAGAGGATGGCGGCCAGGGCGACCAGCGTACCGAGCAGCGCGATGATGCAGAAAACGATCGGCCGCGAGCTTTCCATCGGCAACCGATTGAGAGCCAGCAGCGAGAGCGTGTTGTAGGACGCGTGGGCGCAGATTGCCGGCCACAGCCCACCGCGCAACGCCAAATAGGCGAAAAGGTAGCCCAGGCCGAACAGCGGCAGGAACAACAACGGATTAAGGTGGAACCCGGCGAAGACCGCCGAGCTCAGGGCCATTGCCGCGGGGATGCTCATCCGCGTCGCCAGGTCGCGCTGGATCAGACCCCTGAACAGCAGTTCTTC
The DNA here is from genome assembly GCA_030765605.1 of Candidatus Alcyoniella australis. Taxonomy (NCBI): domain Bacteria; phylum Candidatus Lernaellota; class Candidatus Lernaellaia; order Candidatus Lernaellales; family Candidatus Alcyoniellaceae; genus Candidatus Alcyoniella; species Candidatus Alcyoniella australis. The sequence goes on along the minus strand of JAVCCG010000085.1, from coordinate 63,013 downwards.
AAACAGCGGACCCACGCCGCCGACGACTGCCAGCAGCATCGCCAGTTCCCATCCCGATTGCGCCAACAGCATCGGTCCGGCGTCGAGCCCGAGCAGACGCAGCAGCTCCTCGGGCGCGAGCAGCGTGATCAGCCCGCCGAGCCCGACGTTGAGTGCAGCCAAGCCGCAGCCCACGGCAATCCCCGCTGCGAGCATCAGCGGGGCCGGCCGGGTCAGTCCCAGTCCGCGCAGATTTTGGCGCGCCATCCAGATCAGGATCGCGGTCGGCAGGCAGACAACGCCAAGCTGCGTGAGCGCGAGCACCAGGCGCATGTTGACCCAATCGCGGGTGTAGAGCAGCACCAACAGCAGTATGCTGTCGATCTTCAGCCCCAGTGGCAGGGCGAGCACCAGCCATAGCGGCGGATATACGCCGAAAGCTATCGCTTGCAGGGGTCGAGGTCGCTGCGGAGGATCGGAGTCGGCGATCAGTCCTCGTCCTCGAAGAAGCAGTTGTCCCGAGCCTCGCAGTCCTGGGCCGCGAACACGCATTCGCGGTCAAAACGCGGCTCGTCCGACAGGCAGTCGGCCCGGCAGTCGTCCAGGTCAAGGTAGTCCGGTTCGAGCAGCCCGCATTGCTCGATCAGCTCGCAGGCCTGGACGCACTCGATCTGGTCGGTGCGGCGGTCCTGCTGATCCTCGTAGCCGTCCTCGCCGCGTTCGCATGCAAGCTGCATTGCGGCCGGAATCAGCAACAGGCAAAGGATTGACGCGATCGCCAAGTAGGTTCGCCGCATCTTATTTCTCCTCTGTTGCCGGTTGCTCGGCGGGAGTCGTCTCCGCTGCCGCGGGCTGTTCTGTTTCCGCTATCGCCGGTTCCTCGCTCAGCTCTTCGGGCCACAGCGGGATCTTCCAGGTCAACGGCTTGGGATCGGGTTTGCCCGCGGCGCGATTGCGCGCAAGCTCGCGCTGGTAAACCACGTCAAAGCCGTTGAGCAATGCCACGAACACGTGTTGGTTGTAGTCGATGCGCGTGTCGTTGGCCACCGGCGAGCCGCGCATGCAGCCCAACGCCTTTTCGGGATAGGGCAGAAAGTAGACGTTTCCGGGGCGGTACATCTGGTTCATGTCGAACCATATACCGTCGTAGATCGCCTGGCCGTAGCGCTCGATGGCCGCTGTATCGTTCAGGTGCACGGCCAAGATGTAGGCCTCGTCCGTGGCCTCGGTGCGGCTGCCCGCCGGAGTGCTGCGCGGCGGTGTGGAGTTGTCGTAGCCGCCGATGTAATCGTCCCAGACCTTGTGCGAGAAACCGCGCGCCCGCGGGTGTTGGTGGTTAACGTTGTAGTCGGCCATGGCAAAGGCCATCTCGCGGTAGCGATCTTGGGGGTCGATCAGATACAGCCGGCTCATTGCCTGAATGATCCAGTTGTCCGGCTTGCCCGTGCGGCGGAAGTCCTGGATCTGATACTCGCCGATGCGCTTGGCGCACTGAAGCCAGCGCGGATCTTTGGTGCGTTCGTAGAAACGAATCAGCGCCAGCATCGCCTCGCCCGGGTAATAGATCGGCTGCTTGTCGGGCAGCCTTTTCTTTTCGACCTGGCTCCATTCCTTGTAGACCCGGCCGTCCTCGGAGGTGAATAGCAGCAGGGCGTTGCCAAAGCCGTGCATCTCCTGGCGCAGGCGGTCGGTCATCAGCGAGTCGGGGATATCCATGTAAGTCAGCAGCGCCAGGGCCTGGCCGCCCAGCGAGGCCTTTCCCTCGGGCGCGAAGAGCACGATGTCGGGGTAACCCTGGGGCACCATCAGGTTTTCGCGCATGTAGCGCAGTCCTTCTGTGGCGCCTTTAAGAAACACATCGTCGCCGAACAGCCGATAGAGCCGGAACAGGCCCCAGACCGATCCGGCGTGGCGCACCTTGCTGTAGTTGGTGGCCACGGTGTCACTATCGGGCCAATAGATATAGCGGTACATCCCGTTGTCGTCGGTGTAATCGGCCACGCAACGGCCGGTTTTGTAGACAGTGTCGAGCAGCATCTCGGTGGTGATCTCACGCGTTACGGGCACGTTGCCGCGGAACAGGTCCTGCGGCTCGCCGCCGGGCACGTCCTCTTTAAACGAGATCGTGTTGAAGCGGTAGAGCGATACCCGGTTGTTTTTCCAGCCGTCGTCGGGCAGCCCCGCCTTGCGGCACAGCAGTCGCAGCTGCTTTTTAATGCAGCGGCGACCGTTCATCCGGCGTTCGCCCTCCATGTACCATCCACGGTAGATCAGCTCTTCGGGCGCCTGGTAGAACTCATTGTCCTCGGTGGCCAGAATCAGGCCGAAGATTCCGGGCTCCACGTCGTAACGCATTCGGCGCGTGCTCTTACTCCTAATCGGGAACACCTCGTCGACCACGTCGACCTTGATCCAACCGTTGTCGATGCCTTGGGAGTCGGCGATGCGTTTGAACCGGGAGTCGCTGTAGATCCGCAGCGTGGCCTGCGCCACCGAATCCAGCAGCGTATTGCCGCGCACCATCTCGATGAAGAACTCGTGCTCCGGGACGAACAGCGAGACGATCGCTCCGTTGTTGTATGGTTCGCTCAATACCGCCGGAGCGCCGGTGACGTCCAGCACGCCATCGGAGGTCAGAGCCTGACGCACGGCCTTGAGCAGGAAGGCTTTTTCAGCGCCGTTGATCGCCAGCCGCTCGTCGCTGAATTGTTTGGCCGCCTCGCCCTTTTTAGGGCCGCAGGCCGGGCTGATGGCCAGCGTCAGCGCGATCAACGCGATGATAAAGATTAGGGTCGACTTTTGTCGGCGCACAGCAACCTCCGAAAGCTATTGGGGCGAACCCTCATGAATAATGCAGGGTGATAAGCATGCCGCACCGTTTCACAGAGTGTCAAGGAACCGGCGAGAGCCGCAGGGTTGACAAACCGCGAGCGGCGACTTAATATATAGATATATGAATATCGATATAAGCAAGGGGAAGCACCGGGACAAACAACTCGATCGCGCGGCCGAGATCCTCAAGGTCCTGGGTCATCCGGTGCGACTGCGCATCGTGATCTCACTGCTGCACGACGATTGCAACGTCAAGCGGATTTGGCAGAAGCTGGAGCTTCCCCAGGCGACGATCTCCCAACATCTGGCCCAACTAAAGGCCAAGGGGATCGTCGAGTCCAGACGCGACGGAGTAAAGATGTGCTACTCAGTCTGCGACGAGCTGGCCGAGCGGCTGGTTCGTTCGATGATTAGCGGCTGTAATAAGCGAAGCGAGAAATAAAAGGAGATCCAGATGGCAGACCTTTTGACAATCAGCGACGAGAACTTTGACCAGGAGGTGATCAAGTCCGATCTGCCGACGCTGGTCGATTTTTGGGCTCCGTGGTGCGGTCCGTGCCGGATGGTCGGGCCGGTGGTCGAGGAACTTGCCGGCGAATACGCGGGCAAGATAAAGGTGGTCAAGCTTAACGTGGACGAAGCCCAGCGAACCGCGTCCCAGTACGGCATCCGCAGCATCCCCACGATAATGCTGTTCAACGGCGGGCAGGTTGTCGAGCAGGTGATCGGCGCGGTGCCCAAGGCCAAGCTTGAGGAGTTGCTGCGCAAGGTCCTGTAACGGACCTTGACGCTCGTGTGATCCGCGGCTAAAATTCCGATCCGCTGAGTGGTCAGGTAGCTCAGTTGGTAGAGCAGGGGACTGAAAATCCCCGTGTCGGCGGTTCAACTCCGTCCCTGACCACCATGCACACAACATGACGAACGGGAAGTCGGAAAGATCAAACCGGCTTCCCGTTTCTTTCTCTGATAGGGACAGACTTGGCGAGCTGATTGAAACACTCACCTGGAAACAACGGTTATTCGTAAGTCTTCGGGCTGCCTTCGGGTTGAACTTTCCAGCGGCGGTGGATCCAGAGCCATAGTTCAGGTTCATCGTAAATCGCCTTTTCGAAAGGCGCGATGTAATTACGAGTGTTGACGCTCAACTCTTTTTCCGGATCATCTGGAATGGACGTCCAGGGGATCTCCCCCAACACCACGACCTCGATATGATCCGCGTCGAGCTGTCGAGAGTAACCGGCCACAACCGCCGCGCCGGAATCGCGCGCGAGATAAGCGCAGGATCGGATTGTCGAGGCCGGGCGTCCGAACCATTCTACGAAAACGCCCTGGCTGTGCTTCATGTTCTGGTCGATGGCCATGATGATGCCTTCGCCCCTTGCTAATCCTTCCTGAATCCGCGCTAGGGAATTCTTATGCGGGATCGTGCCCAGGTTCATTGCCAAGCGCGCCTTGATCAGCAGGTTTTCCACGACCGGGTTTTTGATGATCTTGATGATGTTGGCGACCGGATAGCCGGACATCCCGAACTTTCCGCCTGGAAGTTCCCAGGCGCCGAAGTGCATCGAAAGGATCAATACGCCTTTACCTTTGTTGAAGGCGTCGCGGATGACGCGCTCGTTGTCAATGACCACGTTTTCATCCCAGAAATTCTCATCGTACAAGCAAGTGCGAAGATAATTGACAGACTGGCGTCCGAGGTTGATGAGACAACGCCTGTAGATTTCGTTTTTCTCCTCGGTCGTCTTCTTGTCGCCAAAAACGATGTCCAGGTTCGTCAACGCGATGCTTTTCCGGATCCGCAGCAGATACAACAGGCGGCCGATGATGGCTCCGAATCTCCAGGCGTTCTTTCTCGATAACGAACGGACAAAGGTCAACAGCAGCCAAATGCCGAAACGGGAAAACGGCCGACCTTTGATCTGCACGGTTCTGGAATGCTCGCGTGCATACTCCCGGACTTTCTGCCTGGGCCAGGGAAAGGCCTTGCCGTTCGCCGCATTGTCGTTCGCGTTGGTCACTTGCTTCGGTCTTTCCAGTCCGCGCCATAGCACGACCTGATAAGCGCTTTATATTTCGAGATGATGTTTCGGCGCTTGAGTTTTAGGGTGGGGGTAAACTCGCCGGTTTCGATAGAAAAGGCTGCCGGAAGCAGCGCGAACTTGCGCACGCGATCGGGTCCGGACAGACCGGAATTGGCTTGATCCACTGCCTCTGCAATCAGATTCCGGGCTGCTTCCGTTTCATGCAGCGGCCGACTCGGGGCGTTCGCTAAGCCCAGTTCCTCGATTCGCGCCCTCAGCCGTTCCCGATCCGGGTCGATCAGGGCGATGATGTATTTCTGTTCATCGCCGTACACCAACGAGCCGGCAACCAAGGGCGACAGATTCAGCGTCGCCTCGATGTTGCTGGGGGCAATGTTTTCGCTATAGGCGGTGATGATCAACTCTTTCTTGCGGTCGGTGATTTTCAAATAGCCGTCGGCGTCCATTTCCCCGACGTCGCCGGTCAGAAACCAACCGTCGCGATACAGCGTCGAACTGGCGGCCGGATCCATTTTATAATAGCCAAGAAACAGGCAGTCGCCGCGAATCAGAATCTCGCCGTCCTCGGCGATTTTAATCTGGGCCCCTTTGGAGACGCGGCCCACCGTTCCAAACTTAAACTCGCCCGGCAGATTCAAGGAGCCGACCACGGAGGTCTCGGTCATGCCGTAGGCCTCCATGACAGGGATCCCGCAAGCCATGAAAAATTTAGCGATGTCCACCGACAGCGAGGCGCCTCCGCTGCCGACGAATCGGATGCGCCCGCCCATCGCCTGACTAACTTTGCCGAAAACCAGAGCTGTTGCGAGCTTGTGTTTAAGTCGAAAAAGCAATGGTTGCACCTTTTGGCTCTGGTAATATTCTCCGAATTCGCGGGCGACGTTCAGGCTCCAGCGGAAGACCTTACGTTTGAAAGACCCCCCGGATTCAGCCTTGGTCTGAACGGATTCAAAAACTTTTTCCAGAAGTCTGGGCACCCCGCCGAGCATGGTGGGTTGAATTTCCTGCATGTCCTGGACCAGAGTTTTCAACGATTCAACGTAACAAACCGCGCTGCCGCCCGCCAAGGCGGTGAAGTCCAGCACTCGTTGAAGGCCATGGGACAGTGGCAACACCGAAATCAACGAATCACCGGGCGCGGCGCTGGATGCGGCGCTGTAAACCTCCACCGCGGCTAAAAGATTTCGGTCGCATAACATCGCCGCTTTAGGCGGGCCGGTAGTGCCGGAGGTGTAAATATAGGTAATCGGCCTCTCCGGATCGTTGATACTTTCGCAGGCCGTATTCCAATAGGTCTGTACGTCGACGCTGTCTTGTATTTCTTGTATCAACCCGTTGAACGATCGATAGCCGGGCCACAGGTCGTCGCAACCGGCCGGATCAATCACAATCACGCTTTTCAGATTCTCCAATTCATCCAAGGCGGGCCGGATCTTCTTCAACAGCTCGCGGTTTTGTACGACGAGGATGCGTGTTTCGCTATGCCACAGGGTGTACCGCATTTGTTCGGTGGCGGAGGTCGTGTACAACCCGACGGTGATTCCACCGGAACTGACTGCGGCGAAATCGGAAAGCATCCATTCGACGCAAGTGCCGGCGGCGATGCCGACGGTCTGCCCGGATTTCAACCCCAGGTCGCAAAGGGCCGTTCCAAGCGCGGCGACTTTTTTCATCATTTCGGACCAGGTCATCGAAAGCCACCGGCCATCGCGTTTTTGCTTGACGCAGACCGCATCGGGCCAGCGGTCGGCCCGATTTTTCAACACACGAATAGAGGTGGTTTCAGGAAGATAGCTCATGGCCCGATCCGTCCGCCCAAGTTTTGGATGCGAATCACACCATACCCCCGTTCACCCCTGCAGCGTCAAGGCCGACCTTTGGTCCGTAGCGCGAAACCGCCCCAATACGTGACCGAGCGGCGGGCGCGGCGATGCGCGAGGGCGCCGATGCTGATAGCACGGCGCAGCAGTTGAATAATCCAGGCTAGAAAATCCTTACTCGCGGACTTTGCAGGATTGATCTATAGGGCCTGCGACCAGTTGATTTCAGTGACGGATGAGTTTCAGCGAGGCACAGGCTGTGGATCTCACCGATCGACCGGGCGCTGTCCTGTTTTCCGCCTGAGCACGACCAGCAACATCGGGATCAGAGGTTGACTGCCGCATTGTTGTGGTCGCGGGGCGGCAGCATGCCGCAGATCTGAGCTTCGGTCTGAAGATCTGCGGGAGTCGGGCCATCACTGCCGCCATCGCTTGAATCGGCGTAATACTGATCCATCAACGTTCCATCCGGTCGATAGACCCGCAATTCATAGCCGCTCTGGTCCGACCTCGACCGAGCAGAAATGACGGGTCGACTCCACGTATCGGGTCCACTCGCGCTGCTCATACTCCTTACTGGGCTCCACGCCGCCGCCGCCGGTCACCACGTAGTGAACTCCGTTGACGTATCCATGTTCATAGATGTGGTTGTGGCCGTTAAAGACGACATCAACGTTGTATTTCTCGAACAGGTCGAAGTAGTACTTGACGATGGTCCGGTCGGGGCTGTGACTGCCGCTGGTGACTCCCGGTTTGTGGAAACGAACTTGAAGACGATCTCAGGGTCGGCTTCCGCCTGCTCAAGGGCGTCCGCGACCATCTGATACTGTTCGTTGTTTGGGCCGTAGCGGCCTTCGGTGTCCATGATGATGAACAGGGAGTTCCCATATTTGAACCAATAATGTCGCTGTTGCACAAACAAGCTGTCGAACCAAGTGTGCTTGGAAACAGTCTCGTGATTGCCGATTATCGGGATGAATATCGTGTTTGACAGAATTTCCAGCTCGGTCGTGAAAAACTCGCCCCATTGATCCTTGTCGCCCCCGTCGCCGACCATGTCGCCGACGTTGAAAAACAGGTCCGGATACCCTGATGGGTTGTATTGCAAAATGCCGTCGATCACCGACTGATGGCCGACATGATCGGTGCGTGTGTCCCCGATCACCACGAAATTGAAAGTATTATCTCGATCCGGCGCAGTGGTGAATGAACCGCTGATCAGTTTATCATTCGCCACGGTGTTGTAATAATACAACGTCCCGGGTTCCAGGCCATCCAGGCGGCAGGTGCTCATCTCGGTATCGGGATCATGGACCGCGATAGTAGTCTTGCCCAAAGCGGGAGTTTCTCCCCAAAGACAGACACCGTCCAACCCGCCGTTGAATGTAATCTGCACGGATCGCTGCGCGACGTTTTGCAGATAGGAAATATCAGCCTTAGCCAGAGCTGGGCTGCAAGTGATTGCAAGTAAAAATACGGCTAAAACAATAGCTTTTCTCATCGGTCGCCCAACTCATCGCGGGTCGGATAATAGAGTTCCGCGCACACTTGGCAGGTGTGCGCGGAACTCAGTAGAAGGGAGATATGGTTCAAAGAACCAGACCTTTACCTATTTTTCGTCGTCATTGTCATCATCATCGTCGTTGTCGTCATCGACTTCGATGGCCAGGGCATGGAGCGTGCCGTCTTCCAGAATCAGGATTTCGACGTCAGCAAAATCGCCGTTGTTTAGCGATCCGGGGTCACCGCTGCCTGCGGGTAAGTCTTTGCTTGAAGAACCTGAAGAATTTGGTCCGGCGGTGAAGTTGGGGATACATCCGACCAGCAGTGCCAGCATGGAGACTGCGGCAAGCAGGAATATGAGACGTTTTTAGGATTCGGTCCTCATTGAGTTTTCTCCTCATGTTAATGACGGTTGTCGCGGCATGGAGAATGTTGTCCACGAGCTCAGTTAAGGAGCTAACGCACCTGTTGTGCCAAATGCGTCAATCTGTTTTAAGCGCGGGCGGAGGGCAATTTGGTTACTAAATTCCGCACAAAAAAATCAATTTGGCTGTTAGCGTGAGGTTCATTGAGCGCTGGTTTTTCAGCAGCGCTGAAAGTGCAGCACTGGTATTACTTATCAGTTAGGAGAAGCGTAGACGCAACGCAGGCCGACGTTGTCCACACGCGCCGCGGCCGGGTGCGAACGGAACCTGTACGCGGGCAGGCCCGCGCGCTCGTCCCAGGCGCCGCCCTTGACGATCATCGCTCCGTCTCGCGCCGGATCGCGATCGACGGTCCATTCCCAGACATTGCCCGCCATGTCCAATGCGCCGTAGGGCGAGGCACCGGCCAGCAGGCTGCCGGCGACGAACGTCCGGTCCTTGCCGCAGCCCGAGCCGTTGATGCCGCTGCAGGTCAGATTGCAGGTCGGTTGACTCTCGCCCCAGGGAAAGCGTCGACCGTCAATGCCGCGCGCGGCCTTTTCCCACTCCAGGGCAGTGGGCAGCCGTCCGTTGCGAAAAGCACAATAGTCGCGCGCCTGCTGTTGATCAATGCAGTTGACAGGATGGTCGAGGCGGTCGGCCTTGCCGAAGTTGCAGTACTTGCCCGGGTCGGGCAGGGTGCATTTCCCGGCCTGGACGCATTGCAAATAGTCGTAGACGCCGACCTCGCGCGCGTCGATCTCGAAGCTGTGCAGGCGTACCTTGCGGGATGGGTTGCCCGGCTGGCAGTCGTCGCGCTGTTGCGGATCGCAGCCGACCGTGAACTCGCCTGCGGGCACTCTCAGCTTTTGGCTGAATCCAGCGAAGCGACAGGGCGTTGCTTTCTTGACGTCGGTGGGCAAGGCCGGGCCGCGCGCGCAGCGAAAACCGATACGCGGGTCGCGATGGTCCGGCGCGTACCAGTCGCGGTACGACAGCCGCCGTCCCCAGTCGCCGGAGCCGAACCCGCCGCCGCGCACTACGCGGTTTTTACCGCGCGCCGCACGTTGCGAGATCCCCGGATTCAGGCCTTCCTCGTAGGAATCGGCGGTCCACTCCATCACGTTGCCCAGGGCGTCGAGCATGCCGTAGGGACTCGCCCCTTTGGGATAGCCGCCCACCGGCTGGGTGAAGCGACCGTCGCCCACGTTGGCGCGACCCGGGATCCATTGTTCGCCCCAGGGATAGCGTCGTCCGTCGGTTCCCCGGGCGGCCTTTTCCCACTCGATTTCGCTGGGCAGACGTTTATTCTTCCAGCGGCAGTAGGCGTCGGCCTGCTTCCAGGTCACGCAGTTCACCGGATGCTCAAGCTTGTCCGCTCGACTCCAGTTGCAGCTGTTGCTCGGTACGTTGTGCAGTTCTTCGGGGGTTGCGGGGCAGGCGCCGACTGCTACGCATTCGAGGTATTGGCCGAGGGTCGTTTCCAGCCGGTCGATCTCAAAGCGACCGACCTCCACTGTTCGCAACGGCCACTCGTCGGGCGTGGAATCGCCGTCCTGATCGCGGTCGGCTCCGATAATGCACGGGCCGGAGGGCACCTCGACCATTGCCGGTCGCTCGCCCTTGCCCGAGCAGCCCAGGCACAGGGCGACCAGCAGCAGCGTCAGCAGCCGCAACCGTTCCAGGTCGGCTCCTCGTTGTCGTCGTCGTCCGCGCCCGTATCGTCGTCGTCATCATCGTCGTCATCGTCCGCGCCCTGGGGCGTGGCCGCGATTTCGTCGGTGAAAGCGCTGCGGTTGCCCCACTGGTCGGCCGCGTCCAGCGCGATGTAATAGGTCTGGCCGTTGGCCAGGTCCTCGATGATGTACTGGCCCGTGCCCGCGGCCACGTCGACCAGCCACTGGCGGTCGTCGGGGTACTTGCCGATGTAGACCGCGCAGGAGGCCAGGTCAGCGTCGGCAGGGTCGGTCCAACTGACGCTGATCGTCGCGTCCCCGGCCTCGAGGGCGAGCGCGCCGGGCTCGTCCGGGGGCGTGGAATCGCCCTGGCCGAGGATGATTTGGGCGATCTGCTCGCGCACGCGCATCGTGTCCGCCGGATCGTGCGACCAGTCCCAGCTCTTGCGAACCACGCTGCGCAGCAGGGTGTCGACCTGCTCGGACTTGCCCATGGCGTCGGCCAGGCGGAAGTACTCGTAGTCCTCCTGTCCCTCGCGGATCAGCTTCATGCGCATCGAGGCGATCGGGATATCGCTGCTGCCGCCGATCATTGAGGGCGCTCCGGGATAGAACAGGTTGCCGTCGCCGTTGCAGAACCAGGTGTCTTCCCAGGGCTCGTACCACACGTCGTGGCCCGAGCGCATGCCGTAGTTGCTCTGCCAGTAAAGCGTGCCGGTGAAGTGGTAGCGCCAGGTCACCCACTGGAACAGCCGCGCGTGCAGCCCTTGGGAGTCAATGAAGTAGTTGGTGTAGTCGACCATAAACTGTGCGCTCATGCAGTTGTACATCCAGGCCTCTTCGCCCAGGGCCTGTCGCGGAGGATAGTCCTCGGGGTAGGGACCCCAGGGCAGGCTGTCGGAGAACAGCGGCTCGTCCGGGCACCAGATGTCGACCGAGCCCATCAGCGCTGGATCGACCTGCTCGGTGGCCATGGCGCGCAGCTCGGAATCGGCGCTGTGCAGCAGTTCGGCGATGTTCACCAGGTTTTGATATTCGGCCGGAGTCGGCTCGTCGGGCAGGTAGAGATAGAGCTTGTCCAGCCAGCCCTTTTCGCGGAAGTGCTGGGCGAACGCCGCCCAATAGGCGCGGCGCTCGTCAGTGGACGAGCCGCCGTAGGGCAGGCGCATGTTGGGCAGCTCCACGGCCCAGGGTAGAACCTCGCCGTCGTAGAACGGTCCCATCTGGGCGTCGAAGGTGGTCCAGTCAAAGCTGCCGCTCGAACCGTCCCAGCTCCACGTCGGGGAGTAGCACGGCGAGCTGATTCCCATCCGGTGCTTAAGCGCCTCGGCAAAATAGCGGTCGTTGAGTGTATCGCGGTTTGGGCTTGACCCCATGCGCACGTGGGTGTTGTAGGAGTTGCCGCAACTGTAGCCGTAGTTCGAGGCGCCGGTGATCTTCTCGGGTACGGTGAAGTCCCAGACCGTAAGCTCGATCGGGATCTGCACGGCTGCCTTGTCATCGCAGGTCACGGACAGCGAGCCGGCATAATCGCCCGGCTGCTGGCCCAACGGGATGTGTACATCGACCCACAACATCACGAAGCCGCCTGCCTCCACGTTGAACGGCGACCCGTCGCGGTCCTCGCCGTCCCACTCGTCTACGAACGGGATCAGGCCGTCGGGCCAAAAGCCCGAGGCCGCGGGGTCGATCGGCTTTTGGCTGGGGATGATCACCTCGATGTACCACTCGCGGAACAGCGTGATCTCGTTGGCGGCGATTTGCTCGCCCTCGGGGCCTGCCAGCGCCGAGACCGAGGCGTCGCATCCGCTGAGTGCGGCGCCGGAATCGTCGAACACCACTACCTGGAACGGCTCGTACTCGTTGCGAGCGGCCTGCAGCACCGCACCGGCAGCGCCGGTCGGATCATCGCCGGGCCGCAGCTTGAGGTTGGGATCGACGACCAACGCCTTGAGCGCGGCCTGGGCCGGCAGGGCCAGTGCGAGCACGACCAACGCGATCAACACCACAGTCGGCAGAGTTCTCATCGGCATCCTCCCTTGGCCTCGTCGGTTATCTGGAACAACCGCACGCCGAGGTTCTCGAAGATCTCGGTGAACGTGCCCTCGCGGCTGACCAGGCGCACCTGCTCGTCGAAGTAGTCAATGGCGCACGGATTGTCGCCCAGGCTCGAGATGTCGAAGGTCGCGCTGGTGGAGGTCAGTCCGTTGTTGACCGCCAGCAAATAATGGCGGCCGTCGAACTGGAACAGCCGCGTCACCACCGTGCTGGTCGACTGATCGCCGGGCATCAGCGCCGAGCTATCCAATGTGTCGCTGACCCAGATCGCGTTGAGCGAGGTGATCTGACGGGCCAGAACTTGGAAACCCTCCCAGCTCTCGGACGCGCGCAGGTGGCTGTAATTCCAATAGACGACGCCCTGGGCGCCTGCTGCCACGGCCTGGTAGGCCATGTTGCGCAGCTCGTCGGGGGTGGGCCGCCAGGGCTCGCCCACGGGCTTGGTGCCCCATAAAAGCTGCCAGTCAAAGGCCTGCAACACGCCCCACACCGGCTTGACTCCGCCGTTGGCGCCGCGCCCCTGGGCCGCCTCGAGCGCGCCCTGGATTTGGGTGGTCACCAAACCGATGGGCATGAACGGTACGGGGTAGGGGTCGACCATGAACACGTTGCAGTAATCGATGTAGGTCTCATAGGGCACCGAGGCCATCATTACCAGCGTCGTCGGGATGGTCGGTGCCACCTCGTTAAACAGGTCGTTGAGCTCTTGCGCCAGCGCGACGTCCACGCCGTGCAGTCCCGGCTCGTCGAATGTGTACCAGCCCATCAGCCCCGGCAGCTCGGAGCGCTGGGTGATGTAGTCCTCAAGAGTGGCGCGCGGCACGCTGTCGAGTTGGCTGGTCGGCTTGAGCGCCTTGACCCAGGCGAACAGCCCGGCGTCCTGCGCGGCGTTGATGTAGTCGATGTGCTCTTGCAGTTGCTCGCCCTGGCAGCAGCCCGACGAGGTCTCGGCGTTGTTAAAGCCGATGGCGGCCAGCTCGTCCATACTGCCGTCCTCGTGGTCCACCCCGTAGAAGCCCCAAGGGAAGAACGGCTGGCCGTTGATCGACATCCGGCCGGTCTCGTCAAAGGTGATTACGTTGGGAGAGGCGCGCTCGGGCAGCGGCAGAGCCGGCACCTGGGCCAGCTCGCAGGTCGGCGGCGTCCAGGCGTCGTCGTCGTCATCGTCGTCGCCGCTGTCGTCGTCGTGCCACACGTCGGGCTTGTCTTCATCCTCCTGGCAGGCGGCGAAGGACAGCAGGCCGCAGATCAGGATCAGCGCCAAGGCCGGCCAGCAAAGATTGAGCAGTCGCGAGCGGTTCATCGGACACCTCCGTCGGCCTCGAGGGCTTCCTTGATTAAGTCGGCGAGCAGCAGCAGCGTAGTGTGCAGTCCGTCGGGTTGGGCGTCGCGGAAGAACTGGCCGAAGTCGATCTCCAAGTCAAACAGCGGCAGCCCCAGCCCCAGGTGGAACGAGAGCATGTCCAGCTCGTTGAGGTTCCACAGGTTGGGGTTGTCCGGGTCGATATCCTCGTCCGTGCCGTCGAGGAAACTCGCGCCGATGCCCTGGCTGTAATATTGGAACAAGGAGAGCGTTACGGTGCCGGCGTCGGTGAGATCGCCGAAGTACGGCACGTGCATCCGCTCGTCAACGTCCCAGGCGTGGTTGCCGTTTTCATCGATATAGCCGAACACGTCGTCGCCCTGGAAATCGCTTTCAGCGCGGGCCAGGTCGAGGCACAGTCCCAGGTCGCGCAGTCCGCGGCCCCATTCGATTCCGGCCTTGGGCAGCAGCGTAGCGCCCTCCTGGTTAAGCCGGAGGAAGTTCGGGTAGTCCTCGTCGGTCAGCAGCACGATCAGCAAATCGCAGATGTTGATGATCATCTGGTCGATGTCGCCGCCGAAGCCGTAGTCCCAGTTGAATACCGTGTGCCAGTTGAAGTCGGCCTCAAGGCTGAGCAGCGTGTCGCTCAGCCCGAGCAACATGTAGGTATAGCCGCGAGCGGCGATCATGTCCGCGGCGTCCCATTCCTTGCCCAGGTCGAACAGCCAGGTGTCGCCGTCGATGATCAGCGGGTAGTGCTCCAGCCAGAAGCTGAAGTGCGGATCGTTCTGGGTGATCTTGATCATCGCCAGCATTTCGTACAGCGGCGGCAGCAGCGAGGTCTGGACGACCCGCTGCAGGTTTTCGCCAATGCCGCCTGACTTCCCGGGCATCGCCGGATCCTCTAACTGGCCGGGCAGAGCCACCAGCGCGTCGAGCACGATGATTCCGTCGGCGAGCACCAGACCGCAGGCCGCGTCGGAATTGTCCGCGTCGAACACGATCGCCCGCAGGAACTTCTCGTGTGCGGTCTGGGCGTCGCGCTCGTTCAGTGCGGCCTTGCCCTGCGCGATCAGCTCGGCCACCGGCGGCGGCTCGTCGGCCAGCGGCACGAACGGCCGATCAACGGCGCGGGCCGAGTCGGCCTCCGGGCCCGGGGCCAGGTCCGAAGGAGCGGCCTGATCATCGTCGTACACGCAGCCGACGGTCAGTCCGGCGCAGCATACGACGATCGTCAGCAAGATCGTGGTCAGTAGTCTATTAGGCATTTTTAACCTCGAGAGGTTTTGGCAGGAGCGACATTTTAACCTCAAGCGCCCGCATGCGAAAGCCGGGCTAATTTCGTCCTTGGAACATCCGCTCGCTGAAGCGGCGGAAGATTCGCGCCACAAAGCTGCGCGTCTCGCTGTAGGGCGGCACGTCGCCGTAGTAAAGCACTGCTGGGATGCCCGCGTTGTAGGCCGCCAGCGCCAGCCGCAGGTCGCCGTCGAAAATTCCGAGCAGGAACTTGAGGTAGCGCAGGCCGCCGCGCACGTTCTGCTCGGGGTCCCAGATGTTTTCCACGCCGAAGCGGCGCGCCGTGGCCGGTAGCATCTGGGTCAGGCCCAGCGCGCCCGCCGGACTTGCGGCGTATGGATTGAGGCTCGATTCGGTTTCGATTAACGCCAAAGCCAGGTAGGGATTGATCTGCTCGTCGATCGCCACCCGCGTAATGATCAGCTCGATCTGCTCTGGCTTGTAATACCGGCCGCGATGGGGCGCGACGGTTCGAACCTCATCGGGCTCGGTCTTGCCGGAGAGCATCTGGGCCAGCGCGTCTCCGTCGTCCAATGCGTCTGCGGTCGGGTGCAACACCGCCGTCTGGTCAACCGCTGCAACCAGGGGCGGGGCGGCGTCGGTAACCGCGAGCGTTGCGGCCAGCAGCAGCGCTGTGAGCACTATTTGAGCGCCTCGCGCAGCCAGTCGCCAAGGGCATCGAGGAACTCGCGATCGATTGATCGCGTCTCGTCGGAGTAGTCGGAGATACTGCCGGTGCCGCGGCGGAAGAAGTGGTCGAGCTCGGCGAACAGTTTGTAGCGTACCGAAGCGTTGCCGCCGTTGCGCGCGGCCGTGGCCAGCGTTTGCCCCTGCCCGGGCGGCATTTGGGCGTCGCGGCCGGCTGCGGCGATGAACATCGGCACACGGATTTTGGTGACCTGCTGCTGGGGCGCGGTATTGATCAGCTCGCGGAATACGTTGAGGTCCACCGGTTTCATTGCGACCACGGTCCAGCGTTCGTCGCTGTCGCGCGCCTCGTCGAAAGTTGTGACCACCGGATCGTTCTTCCACTCGTCGGGCTGCGCACCTTGCTGCGACAGCCTACGCTGCACCTGCCACACGGCGAGTTCGTTCAGCGGCATGGCGCTGGGTGCGAGTAGGGCGCAGGCCTTGATGGCCGGATTGCGCGCCGCGATTCGCATTGCGATCATCGCTCCCTCGCCCTGTCCGATCACCGCCAGCCGTTGCGGATCGACCTCCGGCCGACCGGCAAGCATCTGTAGCGCCGCGTTGACGTCGGCCTCGGTGGTGATCAGGCTCGACAGGGGGAAGGCCCCCTGGCTTTGGCCGACCCCCGGCTCGTCGTAGCGCAGCACCACGAATCCGAACTTGCTCAACTCATCCAGTAGCTCGCCGGTGCCGATGTAGAGCCCGATCTTGGGCACGATCCCGTTGCGCGTCTGCGGACCGCTGTCGTTGATAAACACCAGGCCCGGCAGCGGCCGTACAGCCAGGGCGGGCAGGCTGATCGTGCCCGCAAGCTGATAATCACCCGATTTGAAACTGACGTTGCGATAGATCAGATCGGCGCTCGGCCGATATTTAGGTGCGGGAGCGATGTCGACCTCGAGGCCGGTGTAGTCGGTGCGCGTGGCGCTTAGGCCCTGGATCGGGATTTCGACCTTGAGCAGCTCGCCATCGTCGTCGATCCAGATATGGACGCCGAAATTCTCCAGGTCGAGATAGAGCCGTTTGCCGTAGTAGGTCTTTTCGCCCACGGCGATCGGCGTCCGCCCGCGAAACTCGATCCAGGTATGATGGTACGTCAGGCTCGTGCCGAGAATAACGTTGATTTCTTGCCTACCACCGATGCGGAAGTTGTAGCGGTCGGCCACGAGCTGGTAGAGGTGGAACACACTATTCTCGACGATCAGCGTATGCGGGTCGATCTCCAACAGCTTGTCGTGCTGTCCCATTACCGAGATCACCTGCGCCCGCGCCTTGTCGTTTTCGAGGGTGATCGACAGGCTGTTGGGCACCTTGTTGATGTCGGCCTCAAGTTGGTATCCCTCGAACGTCTCGTCCGGGCCCTTGAGTCGCAGGTCGGTCAACAGCTCGGTGCTGCTGTTTTCCTGTTTGAGGCCGATGGTGCCGTTGGCCCTGACATTGCCGTTTTCATGGTAGTAGATCTCATAACGCTCCGCGCCGATGACCTGGCCCTTGAGGTTGATCGAGAGCATGCCGGTACGCGTGCGCTCCGCGGCCAGGGCGCTGGAGCACACCAGCAGGCCCAGCAGCGCGATAAACGTAAGTATCAGCAGAGTAAGTCTTTTCACCTGATTCCTCCTGCAACCGGTAAGTGTAACAACCGCCGGTCGCACGATCAAACCACAACCTGGCTATTGGCGAGAATTATCCGATTTACCTCACATTGGTTCGGATTGGGTCGGCATGATATCATCTGAAATTGTTATCCTTCCGTCTCCTGCTTGGAGCAGCCGATGCATAGATACTTTTTATCGATATTGGCCGTATTCGTACTGCTGGCTTTTGCGGCCGGTTGCGAAATTCCCGGCAACGGCTCCTCGGAGCCTGCCGGCCTAAACAAGGAAGACCCCGCGCCCGATCCCGACGCCTATTTACGGCCGGGCTATATCGGCGAGGGCAGCCATTTGACCTATATGGGGCGGGTGATCACTCCGGCCGGGACCACGGTCTCGATCAATCGCTTCCCGGTGTCGATCGCGCTGAGCCCCGACGGCCAGACGTTGATCGCGGGCAGCACCAAGTTTCCGGCGATGACGATCCTCAGCGCCGACCCGCTGCAGGTGCTCGACACCGACAATCAGGGCATCCCGTTCTACGGCGCGACCTTCAACGCGGCCGGAGACAAGTTCTGGCAGTCGATGGGCGCCAGCCACAAGATCCTGGAATACACGATCAGCGGCGGCGTGCCCGCGGTCAGCCGTTCGCTGGAGATGATCGGCTATCCGGCGGGAATGAAACTCAGCGCGGACGAGAGCGTGCTGTGGGTGGCGATGAACCTGGCCAACGAGGTCGTGGCCTTTGACCTGGCCTCGGGCACGGTGATCAAGTACTTCATTACCGGCAACTACCCTTACGACGTGGTGTTGGACAACGGCAAGGTCTACGCCTCCAACTGGGGCGAGGAGAGCTTGACCGTGGCCGACGAGGCCAGCGCCGCGGTGATCGGTGAGATCCCCGTGGGCAAGGCGCCCGAGGGCATGGCGCTGGACGCGGCCAACAATCGGCTCTACGTAACCTCGGCCGACACGGACACGATCACGGTGATCGATACAAGTGAGGACACGGTGATCGACACCTGGGATCTGCACGACCAAAAGAGCGGCACAATCGGCGCGATGCCCAATGCCGCCGAAGTGACCGCCGATGGCTCGAAGCTCTACGTGACCGAGGCCGGCTACAACTGTGTGAGCGTAATCGACACTGCCGAAGGCTCGATCCTCGGCCGCATCCCGGTGGGACAATATCCCAACGACCTTGAGCTCGACGAGCAGGCCGCCAAACTCTACGTGGTCAACGGCAAGGGCACGGGCTCGGCGGGAGCCGGCAGGGTGCATCGACAGTGGTACGGCTCGGTCACCGCCGTGGACCTGCCGGACTCCGCGCAGCTCGCCGCTTATACCCAGACGGTCGAGCAAGACTACATGTGGTTCGACAACCTGTTCGATACTCAGGGCGCCCAGTCCCCGATCCCCTTTGAGTTCGGCCAGCCCAGTGAGCAAATCAAGAAAGTCGTGTTCATACTCAAGGAGAACCGCACCTACGATCAGCTGCTGGGCGACATGACCGAGGGCGAGGGTGATCCGGAGCTGTGCGACTTCTGCGACGTGACTCCCAACCACCATAAGTTGACGCGCACCTACGCGCTTTTGGATAACTACTACGTCGAGGCCGACACCTCGATTATCGGCCATTTCTGGGCCACGGCCGCCAACTGCAACGACTTCGCCGAGAAGACCTGGCTCTCCGGCGGGCGGGTGCCGGCGTCGGACATGGAGCACGCGGCGACCCTCGAGCGCAAGACCGTCTTTCACAACATGCTGGACAACGGCATCGAGTTCCGCGCCTACGGCCAGATCATCGGACTGGCCACCGACCTCGACCGCTTCGCGCCCTACATCGACTTTAAATACAGCTTTTGGAACATGCGCACCTCCGACGAGAATGAGAAGGTCGAGGAGATTATCCGCGAGATGGAGGCCGGGATTTTCCCGCCGTTCGTCTATATTGTGCTGCCCAACGACCATACCTACGGCAGCTCGTCGGGCTCTCCGACCATGGACTACATGGTCGGAGATAACGACGCGGGATTGGGAAAGCTGATCGACTATCTGAGCCACCGTCCGGACTGGAACGAGATCGCGGTCTTCGTCACCGAGGACGATCCGCAAGCCGGCACCGACCACATTGACCCGCACCGCACCATCGGCATGGCGATCAGCCCCTGGGTCAAACGCGGGCACGTCAGCTCGGTATTCTACACTATGTCCAGCATCTGGATGACGATCGAGCTGATCCTCGGCGTGCCGCCGATGAGCAAATGGGACGAGTACGCCGCACCGATGTACGACCTGTTCACCATGGACGTCGACACCACGCCCTACGAATACGAGCCCAACCCGGTGGCCCCGGCGGTCAACGCCAAGGGGCTGCCGATGCAGGAATATTGCGACAACGCCAACTGGAACGCGCCGGACCAGGTCGAACGTTTGGCCGAGGTCACCTGGCTTAACAAGCATCCGGGCGAGCCCTTCCCCTACTATTACTCGGTGGGCTGGCGTTACGGCGAAGAGGGCGAAGAGGAGGAGGCCCAGGAGGCGCGGCAGTACGTGCAAGACGCGCAACGGGCATTGGAGTACGCACGCAAGCACGGCCTGCTCGATTAACCGTCCCCGGCGGGGGAAATGACGCGTAGCTTTCGCATTTTCCGGCCCCGGGCCGCGATTAGCCGCAGGCGCTTTTTACAGGCGGCCTGCTGACCCACGGCCTGGTGGCCCTGGCCATTGAGCACGGCACGGACTGGGCGGGCCACGACGAGCAGCGTCGGCCCCACACACGTTGGGGCGGCGTGTATGTGCAGACCGACGGCGACGCGGTGCTGGGCTATTTCATCAACCAGTTAAACTACTCGGGCAACGGTCTCGAGATCGAGCTGTTCGCCGAGGGCGCGCAGGGCTCCGAGCAATACCTCGGCGCATTGAGCCTGACCACGGACCAAAACGGCGTTGCGATCTTTGAGCCCGCCGGGCCCGCAGCCGAGGGCGTGCATCGGCTGCGGCTGGAGTGGCGCGCCGCCGGAATCCAGGTCTGGTCCAATCCGCTGGAGGTCAGCGCCGATCCGAATCACCCGCGCATGCTGTGGGGCCAAATCCACGGTCACAGCCTGGTCAGCGACGGACTGGGCAGCGACGCCGAGTTCTACGAGTTCGCCCGCGATAAGAGCCTGCTGGATTTTGCCGCGCTTACCGACCACGGCTACCTCACCGAGAGCATTGTCCATCCGCAGTTCCTGCGTCACCAGATCAACCCGCCGCAGTGGGACGAGTACTGCCGCGTCTGCCGCGAGTTCAACGACCCCGGCTGCTTCGTGACCTTCCTGGCCTACGAGTGGACATCGCAAGTGTTCTCGGACAAGAACGTCTACTTCCTGCACGACGACGAGCCGTTCAGCGGCTATCCGGTCAACCCCTACGACCTGGCGGACAAATACCGCGGCCGCAACGATCCGCGCTACATCGAAATCGAGATCTACGCGCCGCAGCCCATCGTGCGCGTGGAGATCGTCAAGAACGCTCCGGCCGAGCCCTGGCTGATTTTCGAGCCGGAGACCCCGGCCTGGAATCCGGGCCTGCTGACGTTCGAGGATAACTCCGCACTGGCCGGCTCGACCTATTACTACGCCCGGATATTCCAGCAAGACGGCCAGATGGCCTGGACCTCGCCGATCTGGGTCGACCTTATCTAATCCGCATCTATCTATTCATCCTCACCGACCCCGCCCGGCGTTTAACCTTTCAATTCCCACCACCGTCTGACTGATACAAGCGGTTACTGAAATTGGGAGGTGAATGATGAGGACGTATTTGTGTCTGACGCTGATTGTCGCCCTGTCGTTGGTCGCCTCTGGCTGCGGGCTGGACGCGCAGGACGCGGGGCGCACCACTGCCGGAGATCCGTGGGACGGCGTCGATGATGACAACTACGATACTGACGACGAGAACCCGGGATTCGGCGACGAGGAGATCCTCGAGATGACCCAGGACGAACAGTTCGACGATCCCTACGCCGATGATCCGGATTTCAAGAACGACGTGGTGGACGATCAGGACGTGCGGGTGTTCAACATGCGCGTGGTCTGGGGCAACCTGGTGTTCGATCCTGAATTCCCTGAGCCGTTGGACTATTCAGGCGAGATCAGCGTCTCCTCGGGCGGCCTGCTCGTGCTGCGTACGGTCTATTTCGAGGCGCACGACAGTCTGATCCAGCGGCCCGAGCGCAACGTGGTCTCCTGGGACTCGACGATCTACTGCTGTTCCGACGGTCTGCTGCTGCAGATCTACGCTTTGCCGGACGAGGAGCAGCCGGGCATGGAACCGATGCTCAACTTGCGCATCGGCCCTTACCAGCGCGAGATCCCGATCAGCGATTTGGAGGAAATGATCCAGGTCGAGCCCTCGGGCGCGTATAACGACGCGGTGGCGATTGCGGCCTTCGAGGATTTGGACGAAGGCCAGACCGGATTCGTTTCCGGTCGCTGGCGGCACAAGCCCGAGCATGTGGGCGGCGTGTTCAAGGCCAAGTGGGAAGATCCCGACGGTGCGTTGTTCGGCCACCAGCGTGGACGTTGGGTGCCCAAGGGCGATGATTCGGGCGAGCTGCGCGGCAAGACGATTGACTTGGCGGGCGGATTCGAGGGCCTGTTGCGCGGCGAGTACAACAATATCGAGGGCAACGGCGGCGAGTTCGAGATCGACTGGCTCGACCGGCAGCGCGAGTCGATCGGCTCGCAGCACGGCCGCTACTACCATGTGTCCGATAACGGCGGCCGGGGCTTTATGCTCGGACTGTGGCACCTGGACTGACACGCCCGGCTTTGAGCCGGGGGCATCGCGCAATTCGATGGTAGTAATGCCACGGGCCACCCCGCGGCAGCACCTCAAAGGAGCCGAAGATCGTTTTTACGATCTTTGCCCTAGATGAAGATTACGATGCCGAGTTTGAACAGCGTGAAGATCGTGCGCATGCTCTCGGAGGCCGGCTGGCTGGACATCTGCTGGATCTTGCCCAGATTGCGTTCGCCGTTGATCAGGGCGAATGTTTCCAATTCTTCGATATCCCACTGGATCAGCGGAACCATATCGAGCTTCTCCGGGATCTTCTCGACACTGAGCGACAGGGCCGGTTTGAGTGCGGCGCTGATGCGCTCGTGGGAGTAGTGGCGCTTAATGCTCTCGTAGACAAGCTGCTCCAGCGGCACTTTGGGGCGCTTGATTTTCTCGATCCAGGACGAGTCCTCGCTGATCTGGTATTCGCCGTCGAACCAGCCGATGGTGTTGATCAGACGTTGATGGGTTTCGCTGAGCAGCGCCTTTGTGATCTCGTTGGCATCGAGCATCCCGAGCTTGCGCAGGATGCTGCTCAACGGCGAGTTACTCTGCTTGGCCGTAGTGCTGGCGCGGGTTAAGTCCTCGTCGCTGATCTTGCCGTTGGCCAAGAGGATCTTGCCCAGGGTTTCGCTGAGCAGGTTCGATGCCACATAGACCGGATAGCCCTCAAGCACGTAAACCGTACGGTGCACATTGCGTTGGGTCTGTACGTATGTGCCGGTCAGCGCGCTGTTGTGCATCCACAGCAGACAGTCCAGGGCGGAGAACTGGGCGGTCGAGCCTTTTATCGGCAACGGCGGGATCGCCCGCGGCGGACCGGCTTTGGCGCCTTCCTCCTTGGCCTTGGCGTTTTCCAACAACTTATCTTTATCCAGCTTGAGCAGGCTGCAGATCCGATTGACCAGATTCATCAGATCCAGCGGCTTGATCAGGTAGTCGTCGGCGCCGTACTTGGTCTTGGCCTCGAGCTGTAGCCCCGGCGTCTTGTACAAGGCGCTCATCATGATTACCGGAGTTTGCTCGCCCTGGGCGGAGTTCTTGATTGTCTCGCAGACCTTCAGGCCGTTGACTTTGGGCAACAGCACGTCGATTAGGGCCAGGCTGGGCTTGCTCTTGTTGAACTGCTCGATGCCCTCTTCGCCGTTGACCGCGACAATGGTCTCAAACCCGTAGCTGCCAAGGAACTCACAGATGATCTCGCGATTATCCTGGTTGTCCTCGATCACGAGAATACGCGGCATCCGCTGGTCTCCGTTAGTCGCTTAAGTTGTGCGCGACCGCAGATAAATTATTACGATCAGCCACTGGAAGGCAATCATTTAGCTTACCAACAGCTCGTTGATTTTTGAGGTCAGCTCTTCGAAATCGACCGGTTTGCTCAGATAGCCGTCGCAACCCGCCAGCTTGGCCCGAGCGTCGTCGCCGACCATCGCATGGGCGGTGATCGCTAAAATCGGGATCGCTTTGGTCCGCTCGTCCTGTTTGAGCACACGCGTTGCTTCCCATCCGCTGACCTTGGGTAGGCTCAGGTCCATCAGGATCAGGTCGGGAACGATGCTGCGGGCCATGTCGATTCCGCTTTCGCCGTCGTCGGTATCGTAGATCTTATACTCGGCGCTGAGGAACTGGACCAGCAGTTCCCGGTTGTCCTCGACGTCCTCAATTATCAGAATCGTTTTCATCTTTTGAATCCTCCAGGAAAGTCTCGAACGCCGCCTGGACATCCGGCTGAGTTTCCTGGGTGTGTTCGAATGCGTCCAGGTCCGCAGGCAGAATCAGCGTGAAGGTCGAGCCCTGCCCCATGATGCTCGAGACCGTTATCGTACCTCCGAGCAGGCCGGCCAGCTTGCGACTGATCGACAGACCGAGGCCGGTTCCACCGTAACGGCGCGTCGGCCCGCCGTCAACCTGCCAGAACTCGTCGAAGATAACCTTAAGGTTCTGCTCGTCGATACCGATGCCCGAGTCCTCGACCGCGATTGCGATCCAGCCCCCTTCGTAACCCGCGGGCTTATCCAGCGCCTCGCAGGTATCGAGGGGTTCGGCGCTGATTCTGATGAATCCCTCGTGCGTGAATTTAACCGCATTGGACATCAGGTTGACCAGAATCTGCCGGACCTTGGTCCGATCCTGTCGTAGCGGCGAGAGGTCGTCGGGCAGTCTGCGCTCGATGCGCACGCTGTTCTTATCGAGCATCGGATGGACCATGGTCATGATCGAGTCGATCAGTTGGCCGACCTCGAAGGGTTCGACGAAGATATCCATGCCGCCGGACTCGATCTTGCTCAGGTCGAGGATGCCGTTGAGCAGTTCGAGCAGGTTATGGGCGTTCTTTTTAACGCGCAGTAGGTTCTCACGGTGCAGCGGCGGCAGCAGATCACCGGCGCGATCGATGGTCAGCGAGGTGAAGCCGATGATCGAGTTCATCGGCGTGCGCAGTTCGTGGGACATGTTGGCTAAAAACTCGCTCTTGAGCCGGTTGGCGCGTTCCAGGTCGTGCATGATCTCCTGCAGCTTGCGGTCGCGTTCGCGGATGGCGTCGGTCATCAGGTGGAAGGCGTTCTGCAGCACGCCGATCTCGTCCACCGAGTCGATTTTGATTTCGCGGTCCAGATCCCCCTTGGCCACGGCCGCCGCGTCGTCGACCAGCATCAGCAGCGGACGGGTGATCATCCGCGAGACCAAGTTGACCATGCCGATAATCGCGAACACCGCCAGGCCGGTGATCAGCAGGAACGTGTCGCGCAACTGGAACGTCGCGGCGAAAATATCGCGGTCGAGCACATCGACGCAGACTAGCCAGGACGGACTTTGAGGCGCCGAGGGGACTTCGACCGTGGCGTAGGCCAGGGTCCGCTTGAGCGGTGAGGAGAAGCCGAAGGTGCTCTTTGCCGCACTGAAGGCCTCGGGCGGCAGCTTGGCGCGTTCCAGGTAGGTGTCGCCGTAACGTTCGCGGTTACGGTAACCGATGACCTTGCGCCCGTCGGCGGTAATCAGCGCCAGGTTGACGTTGTAGACGCCGACCACGTCCTCGCGCACGCGGTCGAGCTGGCGTTGAATGTCCATCCAATTGAGATAGGCGGCGAAGACGCCGATTACCCGGCTGCCGCCCTTGCGGCGGATCGGTGCGGACATGATGATCGAGTAAGAGCGCGGCTCATGGGCGTAGATCATTTCGATCTGGCTGTCGTAATGCCACGGCCCGAGCACGGGTTCACCGGCGAGCGCCCCGCGGGACCATTCGTTGGAGGAGCTCATCCAGTCGCGTTCCATCACCGAACCGCTGATCAGCCGTTGGCCCTCGGGTCCGACCTTATTGACCGCGCGCAGTCTGCCGTTGACATCGACCACCATCAGGATGTCGTAGCCCGATTTGGTCATCACCAGCTGATCCAGCAGATCCTGGAGTCGTCGCTGGTTGCTCAGGGTCCGCTGGTCCAGGGACTTACCCACGTCCGAGAGCATTGCCCACAGCAGCACGTCCTGCATGTTCTCGTCCAGGGCGCGGCCGATCTGGTTGGCGGTGGACTGGGCGATCAACGACAACACGCGCTCGGTCTCGCCGCGCACGATTCGCGTGACCTCGACGAAGCTGAGCACACCCATGATTAGGATCGGCGGAACACTGATCAGCAGGAAGTAGATGATCAGTTTGATGTAGATACTGAAATACCGCATACAGCTTTTTCGATTCTATCCTATTTCGATCGGTCCGTGCATCTGCTGCCTGATTATTGAAGCTGCGCGGACGATGTAATATCTTGCCTCAGTGAACTTGAATGCGGCGCGCAAACGGATCGACGAGCTGCGACAGCTGCTCGACGAACATTCCCATCGCTATTATGTGCTCGACGCCCCGTCGATCAGCGATGAGGAGTATGACCGGCTGTTCCGCGAGCTGACCCAGCTCGAAGGGCAATTCCCCGAGTTGACCGCGCCGGACTCGCCCACCGCGCGCGTGGGGGGCGCGCCGCTGGAGGGGTTTGACAAGGTCGTGCACGCGCGGCCGATGCTCTCGCTGCAAAACGCATTCGACCACCAGGAGCTGCGCGCCTTTGACGAGCGGGTGCGCCGCTTCTTGGGAAACGAGGGACCGATCCGCTACGCGGTGGAGCCCAAGATCGACGGCCTGGCCGTGCAGGTGAGCTACAGCGGCCGCCTGTTTACGATCGGAGCCACGCGCGGCGACGGTCTGATCGGCGAGGACGTCACCCAGAACCTACGCACGATCCGCGGCCTGCCGCTGCGACTGCCCGACTCCGCTCCGGACGAGCTACGCGTGCGCGGCGAGGTCTACCTAAGCAAGCGCGACTTCGCCGGGCTCAACCAGGCCAAGGAGGAGGCCGGCGAAAAGACTTTCGCCAATCCGCGCAACGCGGCCGCCGGGTCGGTGCGTCAGCTCGATCCGCAGATCGCGGCCGCACGGCCGTTGCGCATCGTATTCTACGCGCCGGGCGGAGCGGATCGATCAGCCGGCGGCCAGTGCGCGTTTCTCGAGCTGCTGCGCAACTACCGGCTGCCGACCCACGCCGGATCGCTGGCGCAATGCTGCGAGGGGATCGAGCAGACCATCGACGCGGTGCGTTGGATCGAGCAGCAGCGGCGCGAGCTGCCCTTCGACATCGACGGCGCGGTGGTCAAGGTCGACGACTTCGAGCTGCAAGGGCGTTTGGGAGCGACCGCGCACCACCCACGGTGGGCGATAGCCGTCAAGTTCAAGGCCCAGAAGGCGCAGACCCGCGTCAACGCCATCGAGGTCCAGGTCGGCCGCACCGGCGCGCTGACGCCCGTTGCCAAGCTCGATCCCGCGGCTGTGGGCGGGGTGACCATCCGCAGCGCCAGCCTGCACAACCAGGACGAGATCGATCGCCTCGACGTGCGCGAGGGCGACCAAGTGCTGATACAACGCGCGGGCGACGTGATCCCCGAGATCCTCGAGGTGCTTGTCGATCAGCGCGATGGCTCGGAGCGGAAATTTTCGATCCCCGAGCGCCACCGGGCTTGTCCGGCCTGCGGTTCGGCAGTGGTGCGCGCGCCGGGCGACGCCGCCTATCGCTGCGTGGGCCTGGCCTGCCCGGCCAAGCTCGCCGAGTCGCTCAAGCACTTCGCCTCCAAGGGCTGCATGAACATCGAGGGCCTGGGCGACAAGCTGATCGACCAACTCGTGGAGCGCGGCTTGGTGCACAGCCCGGCCGACCTCTACGATTTAGGCGAGGCAGCCTGGGCCGAGCTCGACCGGATGGGACTCAAGAGCGCGCGCAACATTGTCGAGGCGCTCGAACGCGGCAAACACGTGTCGCTGAACCGGCTGCTCGCCGCATTGGGCATCCGTATGGTCGGCGAGACGGTGGCCGAACTGCTGGCCCGGCGCTATCGGACGCTTGACGGGCTGCTCGGCGCGCAGTACGACGAGCTGACCGCCATTGACGGCGTGGGTCCCAAGGTCGCGCGCTCGATCGTGGATTTCTTTTCCGACGCGGCCAACCGCGAGGTGATCGGTCGGCTGCTCGATCACGGCGTGGAGCCCCAGCCGCTGGCCCAGATCGAGCAAGGTGTGTTCGCCGACCAAAGCGTGGTGCTCACCGGAGAGCTGGAGTCGATGACCCGCGCCGAGGCCAAGGAGCGGATCAAGTCCGCGGGCGGCCGGGTGTCCGGGTCGGTCAGCTCCAAGACCGACTTGGTCGTGGCCGGGCCGGGAGCGGGGAGCAAATTGAGCAAGGCCCAGAAGCTCGGCGTAAAGGTGATCGACGAGCAGCGGTTCCTCGAGATGTTGGAGCACGGATGAGCGGGGTGCACACTTCGCAGACCAAGGCGCTGTTCGTGTGCGTGCGCGGCCTGGTGCAGGGGGTCTGGTTTCGCGCATCCACGGTTGAGCGCGCCGAATCTTTGGGCGTCTGCGGCTGGGTGCGCAACGCGGCCGACGGCTCGGTCGAGCTGCACGCCGAGGGCGCTGCCGATGCGGTGGACGAGCTGATCGACTGGTGCCGTCAAGGGCCGTCCCCGGCCAGGGTCGACTCGCTGGAGGTCGCGCCGACCCAGCCCGCGGGCTACAGTCGGTTCGGAGTGAAATGATGGAGACCAAGCGCGCTGAATATTACGAGGAACTGGGCAACGGCGTGTATCGCTGCCTGCTCTGCCCGCGGCACTGCCTGATCGCACCTGGCAAACGTGGCCAATGCACAACGCGGCTCAACGACGCCGGAGTGCTGCTCGCCGACAACTACGGCGTGATCGCCTCCAGCGCCCTGGACCCGATCGAGAAGAAGCCGCTGTATCACGTTCGGCCCGGATCGCGTGTACTCTCGGTGGGCGGTTTGGGCTGCACGCTGGATTGCGATTTTTGCCAGAACTGGTCGCTGAAAAACGGCGCAGAGCGCGACGCGGGACGCCGGGTTGCGGCCCGTGAACTGGCCGACAACGCCGGACGCGAGGGCAGCGTGGGTCTGGCCTACACCTACAACGAGCCGGTGGTTTGGTTCGAGTACCTGATGGACGTGATGCCGCTGGTGCGCGAACAGGGGCTGCTCAACATACTGGTGACCAACGGCTATGCCGAGCCCGACCCTTGGGACCGCATCTGCTCGCTGAGCGACGCAATGAACATCGACCTTAAAAGCTTCCGTCAGGAGTTCTACCACGAGGTCTGCTCCGGACGGCTGGACACGGTGCGGCGCAACATCGAGCGCGCGGTGGAGCTTGGGGTGCACGTCGAGGTCACCACGCTGCTGGTGACCGACCTCAACGACTCCGAGTCCGAGATGCGCGACCTGACGCGCTGGCTGGCCACGGTCGATCCGTCGATTCCGTTCCACATCTCGCGCTACTTTCCCAACTACCGGCGCGAGACGCCGCCCACACCGCTGCCGCGGTTGCAGCGGGCATTGCAGATCGCGCGCGAGCGTCTGCGCTACGTCTACTTGGGCAACGTGGCCTCGGCCACGGGCGCAGACACCGACTGCTACAACTGCGGGGCCAAGCTGGTGCGGCGCTCAGGCTACTCGGTGCGCATCGAGCGGCTTGAGGGCGGCTGCTGCGGCGACTGCGGCGCCGACGCCAAAATGCTGCGATGAACCCATCGACCCAGGCCGGAATCTTCGCCGCGCTGGCGATCCTGATCATCGCCGTGCTGGCTGCGGGCAGACGCGCCGGGCGGCTGCGCCGACCGTTCGCCCTGGTCTGCCTGGCGCTGCTGCTGATCCATTTGGGGATCGTGCTGCAACGGTTGAGCGGAGCGTGGGGCGAGCTGTCGTTTTTCGGCGGGCTGCTGCTGCCGTTGGCGTTGCTGGCGCTGATCGCCTCAATGCTCGGCGTGGGCGGCGTGCGGCTGAAGTGGACCCTGAGAGTCAGCCTGGCGCTGGTATTCGTTGTGGGCCTCTCGCACCTCTGGAGCCCGGTCGACCTGCTGGGCAGGTCGATCGAAACCCTCGAGCGGCAATACCCGCACGCCTGGCCCGCGGCGCGGGCGCTGTATCTGTTCGGCTCCACCCTGCTGGTGCTGGGGATGATCCTCGTCCGTTCGCTGTCCGAGCCCTCGGCCCTGGTTCGACGGCAGCAGTGGTGGACCTTTGGCGCCGGGCTGTTGGCCTGGACTCTCAACGCGGCTGTGCTGTGGTTCGACAGCGAGACCTGGCAGGCGCTGGCAGCGCTTTCGCAGGTGCTGTTTCTCTACGTGTTCTACCTGGCCGCTGTCGAGCGCTCGCGACTCTCCCTGGCCGAGCTGCTGGGCAAGCTCGCGGCGTTCGCCGCCTCGGCGCTGGTGCTGGCGCTGGTGTTCGGCCTGCTGGTCTACTGGGCGGGAAGCGAACCGTTGCGTTTCGTGCTGTCGATCTTCGCCGCCGGGTTCATGGTGCTGTTGCTCTACGAGCCGCTGGTGGGACGCATCGCCCGCGGAGTCAGCGGCCTGTTTCAGCGCGACCGGCTGGTGATGGGCCGGATGCTCAGCCGCCTGCAATCCGAGACCGTGACGCTCACCGAACCGCAACAGTTGGCGCGCTTCGTTTCCTCGGAGCTTGCGCGTGGCGTGGGGGCCAAGGGGGCGGCGCTTTACGCGGTGAGCGAGGGCGGGGAGCTCGATCCGTTTTCCGATGTGCCCGGGCCGCAGATTCATGGTTCGTCGGGGCTGGTGACACAGCTTGCCTCGAGTCGCGCGGTATTGACGCTCGCCGGACTGGGCGAGCAGATCTACGACGCCCTGGGCAGAGGACGCAGGGACGAGCGCGTGGCGCTCGAGGCCGTGCGTACCTTGCTCAAGGACGCCGGGTACGAGGTCGCGGTGCCGATTCGAGCTCGAGGCAGGCTGCTCGCCGCTTGGCTGCTGGCTCCCCAGCGCGCCGGGGCCTACGGTGCGGAGGAGCTCGATGTGTTGCGCGCGTTGGGCGACCAGATCGGCCTCAAGCTCGACAGCCTGCAGGTGCTGGCTGAGTTTAGACACAGCGAACGGCTGGCGGCCATGGGACAGATGGCCGCGGGCCTGGCCCACGAGCTGAAGAATCCGTTGGGCTCGCTCAGCGGCGCGGCGCAGATGATCGACGCCCAGGAGCTGCCCGAGCAGCAGCGCCAGTGGCTGCGCATCGTTCTCGAGGATACCGACCGGCTCAAGGCCGTGCTCGAACGGTTTCTCGATTATGCGCGCCCCTCGCCGCTGCGACGCGAACGCTTCGACCCGTTGTCACTGGCCCGGCGCACCTGCGAGCTGCTGCGCGCCGACCCGGCGCTGGCCCGCGCTCAGCTGAGCTGCCAGGAGCACGGCGATCCGACGGGCGAACTCTACGCCGACCCCGAGCAGGTCGGGCAGGTGCTGATCAACCTGGTGCTCAACGCCGCGCAGATCGCTGCTGGGCGCGAGGTGCGCATCGAGCTTGCCATCGGCCGTCAGGTCAGGGCAGGGAGCGATGGCGTGCTGTTTGCGGTGCGCGACGACGGACCGGGCATCGACCCGGCGGACCACGATAAAATCTTTACACCGTTTTACACCAAGCGGCGCGGCGGTACCGGACTGGGCCTGGCGACCTGCCGACGGATTGTCGAGGCCCACGGCGGTATAATCGAGGCTGCGCAGCCCGATGGTCCTGGCGCGCTGATCAGGTTCTGGCTGCCCGATCGACGGGCAACCCACGAGGTTCATACAGGGGAAGCGAATGACGGCTGAGAACGCGAAGATATTAATCGTCGAGGATGAGGACAACATGCGGCAGGTGCTCGCCGGCCAGATCGCACGCCACGGATATCAGGTGGTGCAGGCCGAAGACGGCGCGCGCGCGCTGGAGCTGATCCGCAGCGAGCGGCCGGACGTAGTGCTGACCGACCTGCAGATGCCCGGGCTGAACGGCATGGAGCTGCTGGCGCAGATCAAGATTCATGACGGCTCCCTGCCGGTGCTGATGCTCACCGCCCACGGCAACGTGGAGAACGCAGTGGAAGCCATGCGCCGCGGGGCATTTGATTTTCTCACCAAGCCGTTTGATCCCGACGAGTTGGCCCAGGCATTGGATAAAGCCGTTGCCACGCGTCGGCTGTCCAGCGCCGAGCCGGCGGGCGACCGTCCGGGAGCGCTGGTGCCGCTGCTGGGCAACGATCCGAAGATGCTCGAGCTCGAGCGCGTGGTGGGCAAAATCGCGGACAGCCCCTCGACGATTTTAATCATGGGCGAGAGCGGCACGGGCAAAGAGCTGCTGGCGCGGATGATCCACGAGCGTTCGCAGTGCGACGGACCGTTCATCCCGGTCCACTGCGCCGCGATTCCCGAGACCCTGCTCGAGTCCGAGCTGTTCGGCCACGAGAAGGGGGCGTTCACCGGCGCCACGGCGAGCAAGCCCGGACGGTTCGAGCTGGCCGATGGCGGCACGCTGTTCCTCGACGAGGTGGGCACGATTCCGCTCTCAATGCAGGTCAAGCTGCTGCGCGTACTGCAGGACCAGACGTTCCAGCGCGTGGGTGGCGTACGGATGATCCACGTCAACGTACGATTGGTCGCCGCGACCAACGTCGATTTGAAGCAGGAGGTTCAGGCAGGGCGCTTTCGTGAGGACCTTTACTATCGGCTGGCCGTGGTGCCGCTGCAACTGCCGGCGTTGCGGCAGCGGCGAGGCGACATCGCGGCGATCGCCCAGACGGTGATCGACCGGCTGCGCAACCGGCTCGACCGACCGCGTGCCAAGATCTCGCCCGAGGCGCTGGCCGCGCTGGCGGCCTACGACTGGCCGGGCAACGTGCGCGAACTCGAGAACGTGCTCGAGCGTTCGCTGCTGTTGGCCGACGTAGACGAGCTTGAGCCCGAGGACCTGCCCTCCGAGGTCGTGGGCGCGCGTTCGCGCATCGCCCTGAGTTCGGGCGACGATCGACCCGAGGGAGATCAAGACGATCTGCGGCTTAAGCCGCGTGTGAAATCGGCCACCGCCGCGTTGGAGCGCGAGCTGATCAAACGCGCCCTGGCCCGCACCGAGGGCAACGTCACCCGCGCGGCGGAGCTGCTCGGGTTGAGCCGCAAGGGCCTGCAGCTCAAGCTTCGGGAGCTCGGGTTGCGGCGCGATGAGGCGGCCGGGGATTGACACCGGCGGTCAAGAAATACGATCCTGTAAATAACTATCGGCGAGTTTCACTTCCTGGGGCGCAAGCGCGAGGGAACCATGTTGCCAAGGCGAAGTTATCTGTCGGCTAAGCTGTTGTTAATACTACTGCTGGCCGCTGTCCTGGCTTTGGCCGTGTGCTGCACCGGAGACAATAAGACCCCCTATAACGCCGAGGACGACGACGATTCTACGGACGACGACGACGATCAGCCTGAACCTCCTGATCCGCCCGACGTCGATCCGGTGATCAGCCCCACGCCGCTGCTGGTCCAGAGCATCAGCGGCACGGCCGAAGTCGACGCCGCGATCAACGTGCGCGGAGGGGCCCAATCGGCGAGCGCAACCGCGGACAACATCGGCGGCGAATGGTGCGTGACGGTCAGCCTCAACCAGGCGACGTCCAACGATCTGGAAATTACGGCCACGGACAGGGAGGGCAACATCAGCGACCCGGCCCTGGTCTCCATCGTGCAAGACCCGAACTCCGGTCCCGAGGAGCAGAACCTGTCGCTCGAGGGGTTGGCCTTTGCAGGGAGCACCAGCGGAACCGAGTGCCCCGAGTGCACGGCCGACAAGGGGATCGACGGCAGTACGGCCACCTGGTGGCACAACAGCACCAACACGTTTCACGAGGAGGCCCGGCGTCTCCAGTGGTACGGGGTCAAGCGACTCGATACGGTGATCGTAAAGCGGGCGGTGATCGTCTGGCAGGCCTCGATGTTCGCCACGGACTACGTGGTCTACTACAGCGACCTGCCCAGCCCGCCGGACCCCCACGAGGATGGCGCGCTGGAGGAGCCCAACTGGTACGTGGCGCACGTCGAGCAGATGGGAACCGGCGGTACGCAATACATCGATTTCGACGAACCGTTCACCGCGCGCTGGGTGGCGATAGTGCTGTTCGAGGGGAGCGACATCAACGAGCTGACCGGTCGCGCGCGTTACGCAATTGCAGAATTTGAGATCTACGGCGTGTCCGCAGAGGACTGGCCGGTCGATCCGGGGTGTTGAACATGAAAAATCAGATACGTTTCTCCATGGTGTCGTTGTGGCTGCTGGTAGCGCTGCTCGCGATGCTTTTGGCCTTCAGCGTTGCCTGTCGCGATTCGACGGACACCGACTCCGACGACGATGACGACGACCTTGACGACGATGTTGACGACGACGACGACGAACAGCCGCCCGATACAACGCCGCCCGATCCGCCGCTGGTCGATCCGGTGCTCAGTCCGACGCATCTGGGGTTGCAGACCATCACCGGTTTGGCCGAGGCCGGCTCACGGGTCGAGATCACCGGCGGACTGGCCGACGCCAACACGGTGGTCGAGGTCGACGGCTCGTGGTGCGTGACGGTTTACCTCGATCCGCTGAGCACCAATACCCTGGCGGTTACGGCCACTGACGCGGCTGAGAACGTTTCCGATCCGACGATCGCGCAGATCGAGCAGATCGAAAACGACGATCCGACCAACCAGGCCTTTGAGAAGGCGGCCACGTCCAGCTCCACGTCCTCGGGGAGTCCGCAGAACTCGCCGGACAAGGCCGTGGACGGCGATGCGGGGACCCGCTGGGATTCCTCGGAGAACCACCTCAATCCGCAGTGGCTCAAGGTCTACCTCGACGATTACATCCAGATCGAACAGCTGAAGATCGTCTGGAACAGCGACGAGCGGGCCTTTGCCGACGAGTACGAGATTCGCGTCAACCCCGACCGCTATGCGGCCACCGAGCCGGTCGAGGACGACTGGGTGACGGTCTACGTGGAGACCAACGGTCAGGGCGGGACCGAGGAATTCGACCTGCCAACGCCCTTCGGCGGTTGGTGGGTGGCGATTTTGCTCCAGCACTCGGACTCGGCGTTCCCACTGTACAACGAGTACGAGATCATCGAATTCGAGGCCTGGGGCTATCCTTATACCGAGCCGGACGAGGGCTGCTACTAGCACCTTTGAGCTGCCACAAAATTCGCGCAGTGCGAAGGTCGTCAACCAACGAGCCACCCCGCGGCAGCTTGGAGCTGCACGGCCAAACTCACTCAGTAAGAAGGTCGCAATCCAACGAGCGATTCCAAGACTAACGATTGGGGATGTTTATCTACGGGGGCTGTTCAGCGGATCAGGTCGAGTTTCTTCTTGGCCAGTTCGGCCTCTTCGGTGCCCGGGTAGTCTTTGATTACCTTCTCAAAGAAGATCCGCGCATCGACCATCTCGCCCAGCTCGTAGAAAGAGAATCCGAGCTTGAGGTAGGCCCGGGGCGCCCGCGGCGAGCTGCTGTAGCGCGTGACCACCTTGTCGTACTCGAGGATCGCGGAGTCGTAGGCGCGCTGTTCGAAAAAGCATTCGCCGAGCATGAACTGCGCGTCGGGAACCGACGATGAGTTGGGGTGCTTCTTGAGAAATTCGGTATAGCGGGCCTTGGCCGCCTCGTAGTTGCCGGCACGGAATAGGTTGTCGGCCTCTTTGAGCAACTCCATCTCGTTCGGGCCCTGATTCTGCTGCTGCGGCGTTTCCGCCGGGGTTGTGTCGGTCTTGATTCCCAGCTTGCTTTCTATGGCCGAAAGCCTGCGTTCGGCGCTTTCCACGCGCGGGGTGATGTCCTGATAGCTTTTCTTGAACTGGTCCAGCTCGTGCCCAAGCTCCTCGACCGATCCTC
Source organism: Candidatus Alcyoniella australis (assembly GCA_030765605.1). Taxonomy (NCBI): domain Bacteria; phylum Candidatus Lernaellota; class Candidatus Lernaellaia; order Candidatus Lernaellales; family Candidatus Alcyoniellaceae; genus Candidatus Alcyoniella; species Candidatus Alcyoniella australis. The sequence goes on along the minus strand of JAVCCG010000085.1, from coordinate 27,765 downwards.
TGAGCTTGCTGTGATCCTGGCGAATGCGGTCCATGTCGGCGGTGGCGCTGGCCATGTTCGGGCCGATGCTGTCGAAGATCGAGCGCAGCTCTTGGTTCTGCCGCTCGAGCTCGTCGACGCGCACCTGTAGGTCTGACACCTGTTGTTCCAGAACGATCGTGTATCGGGTCTTGATACAGCCCGGAAGAAGGATAATCAGCGCGCAGATCGCGGCGATGAGCGGTAATAGACGGGACAGTTCGCTACGGTTTGAAAACATCGGTTTACCACAATGCTGATATGCGAGGTCCCCGGTGTGTTGCACCGGGGACCCCGCCGGAGAACAAGTCGTTTACTTTTCCTTGAACTCCACCCGCCGGTTCATACCCCAGGCGGCTTCGTTGTGGCCCGGGTCAGCAGGTTTGCTCTCGCCGAAGCTCACGGTGGTCAAGCGTCCAGGGGCGACACCGGCGCTCACCATGAAGTTCTTCACCGAGTTGGCGCGGCGATCGCCGAGCGCCAAGTTGTACTCTACGGTGCCACGCTCGTCGCAATGGCCCTCGAGTACCCACATCATCGCACCGTTCTGCTTTGCCGTACCCACGTTCTGGTTCAGCATCATCTGCTGATCGGAACGAACACTGTAATCGTCGAAGTCGAACAGGATCGTTTCCATGTCAGCAGGGGGCGGAGGCGGAGGCGGCGGAGGCGGAGGCGGAGGAGGAGGCGGCACCTTGGCGGCCTCGCAATCATTCAGGGCTTTCTTGCCGAGTTGCTCGGCCGCCAGCCCCTTGACCTTTGCCTCGTCCACCTTCTTATCCGCGCACAGCGCCTCGGCTTCAGCCAGAGCGTCCTCGGCAGCCATCAGGCTGTCCGGGGCGTACTGGGCGGCGCCGCAGGCCTTGGCGTCGGCAATGGCCGTTTTCGCTCCGTCAAGCATGGTCGGCTCACACTTCTTACAACCGACAAACATCGCCATCAGGAAGACCATGGACAACACCATCGCAATACGGATAGTGGTCTTCATGCAATTACCTCCTTGCGGAATTATGGAAATACTGCTGTTTAATACCCTTTCGGATAACCAGCCAATCGAATTTCTTTTGTAGAGTCCCTGGGTTATGGCGCACTTATTCATTTGAGTAGTCTAGGAGCCCACGACGGAGAAGTATCAAATCCCCCTGGGGTTGTCAACTGTTTTGTATAGCTGCCGTCAATGTTCATTATCCACAGCGTGCGGCCTCTTCCGCCTCTGGTAGAGCTGAATACGATCGCTCGGCCATCGGGGCTCCACGAAGGATCCTCGTTGCTCCCCACGCCCTCGGTTAGATTGAAGCGATACGAGCCGTCGGCGTTCATCACGAAGATGTCGTACGTGCCCATTGAACGGCCCGAGTAGCAGATTTTATCGCCGGTAGGGGACCATTCCGGCGTCTGATTGTAGCCGCCCTCGAAGGTCAGACGCCGCACTTCGCTGCCGTCGTCGGCCATCTTGTAGACCTGGGGAGTGCCCGAGCGGTCGGAGATGAACACCAGCTCATTGCCCTCGGGCGACCAGCAGGGGCTGACCTCAATCGACCAGGAGGCGGTCAGACGCCGCAGGGCGCGGCCATCGAGGTTCGAAGTGTATATTTCGGAGTTGCCGTCCTTGGACAGCGTCATCGCCATCCGCTTGCCGTTGGGCGAGATCGAGGGAGTGGCGTTGAGCCCTTCGTACCCCACGGCCAGCTTGGGCCGGCCTCCTTCGGCGCTGACCGAGTAGATCTTGGTCGTGCCGTCCAGATAGCTGACGTAATAGATCCGTTCTCCCGCGGAGTCCCACACCGGGCTGAGGTCGCCCACGTTGTTGGCCGTGATCCGCGTCAGGTTGCGGCCGTCGATGCCGACCGTGTAGATCTCTTGGTTGTCGCCCGTACCGCGCAAGAACACGACCTTGGTGCCGAAGATCCCCTCCTGGCCCGTGACCAGATAGACAATCTCGTTGCCGAAGCGGTGGACCATCTCCGGGTAGTCCTCGGGACGGCCCTGGTAGGTTTTGCCGAGCATCAGCGAGCCGTTGAACACGTCGTAGAGCCGCAGCTCCATGGTCAGCTTGCCCTCGCTCACCGTGAAGCCGGCCTTGATCAGCAGCTCGGCGTTGATCAGCTTCCAGTCGTAGAAGTCGATGGTCTCGGGCGTAATCCCGGCCGTGGAACGATCCTCGATGTACAGCGCGGGATTGCGCACGCTGAAATAGCCCGACAAGTGCAGGTCGTCGACCATGATCTGCGTGGCCTGCTGCGCCAGGTCGCCATTATTGGCGCCGGTGCCCATGTTGTAGAACTCGGGCACGGCCACCGGGATCTTGTCCAGGGTCTGGTTGATGAAGTCGATGGTGAAGCGCGCTTCGGCACTCAGCGGCGTGAGCAGCAGCAAGGCCATGCACAGTATAAATACCGTTTTTCGGGCAAAACGGGCGTTGTTCACAGGGTCCTCACCTCCCGCTGGGGAAGAATCTGAGGTTGATGCCGTCCTGGGCCACCACGTTTTTAATCAGCTCGGGCGGCGAATTTAGCGGGTTGGCCTTGTCCACCGCGCGCAACGCCTGCTGATCGACTGCCGGGATGCCCGAGGACTTTATCACGTTACGGTAGGTGATTCGTCCGCTCGAGTCGATCTTGATGTGGATCACCACCGAGACCTCGTTGTCTCCGGAAAGTCCCGGCGGCGAGGTCCAGTTGTTCATAATCTTGTTGTACACGGTGTTGAGATAGATCGAGACGATGCGGTTGCCCACGCCCGATCCGCCGGTGCCGCGCAGGGTGACCGAGCCGCGGACCTGGCCGCCGCTTTGTTCGCGGCGCTCGCGGATGCGCTCGATGGCTTGGCGCGCCTCGTCCGGCGTGGGCTCGGGCGTGCGCCTAATGCGCGGCGTCTTGGCCGGCTGGGTCGGCGGCATCGGCGCGACAACCTCGGGCGTACGCGGTTTGGGCGTGTTCGCCGGTTTTGGCGGCTCGATCGGCTCGGGCTCGGGCTGCGGCGCCACGTCCGGCGCCTGGGCGGGATTGAGGCTCGAATCGTCGATTATCAATTCGGCGGGCATGAAGCTGAAGGGCAGCTCATCGCCCAGCTCGAACTGCCGCGCTCGCACCTGGGACATGCCCGCGAACAGCACGGTGAGGATGATCACATTGAGCGCCAGGCTCAGGCACACGCCGCTGATTACGATCCGGCGGTCGGCCGGATGGCTTGGCTGGGCGCGGCGACCAAAGCCGCTGCTCATCGCTCATCCTGCGTTTTGCCCGGCTCGGTGATCATGCCCACGCGCGTCACGCCGATGCGCTGGACATCGGAGATCACGCCGATCACCACGCCGTAGGGCACGTCTTTATCGGCGCGGACGTAGATGTCTTTGTCCGGACGGTTTTGGTAGATCGCCTCGATCGTGGCGTAGAACTTCTCCGGCTGCTCGTAGCGGTTGTTGCCGATGTACAGCGATCCGTCCTGTTTGATGTTGATGATCACGCGTTCGGATGGGGCGTCATCGAGCGCCTTGCCGTCGGCCTTGGGCAGATCGAGTCGGATGCCCTCGGTCAGCAGCGGCGCGGTGACCATGAAGATGATCAGCAGCACCAGCATTACGTCGACAAACGGCGTAACGTTGATTTCGCTTAACAGCCTGCGCCGACCGCCGTTGCCCGGGGTGGGGATCGCCATCTTACGCCTTGAGGATGTGGTTCTCCATGATGTTGAGGAACTCAGCGACGAAGTTCTCGAGTTCGATCTCCATCACGCGGATGCGGTTGACGAAATAGTTGTAGGCCACCACCGCGGGGATCGCGGCGAACAGGCCGATGGCCGTGGCGATCAGCGCCTCGGCGATGCCTGGGCCCACGGTCTTGAGCGTCGCGGTGCCGGTCATACGCTCCAGGTCGATAAAGGTGCGCATGATTCCCCAGACCGTGCCGAACAGTCCGATGAACGGCGCGGTATTGCCGGTGGTCGCCAGGAACGGCACCGAGCGCTCGATGCGGCTGACCTCTTGGCGCATCGCCTGCCCCAGCGCGCGTTGGACGGTCTCCAGCGCTCGACGCGGATCGCCGCCGCTCTTGCGGAAGCGGTCGAGCTCGTTGTAGCCCGCGGCAAAGACCTGGGCCACGGGAGCGTCGCTCATCGCGCGCGTGCGCTTGTAGATCTCGTCGAGGTTGCGCACCTCCCAGAAGACGTCGAGGAAGCGCGCCGACTGCTTGCCCGCCTTGTTCAACTGCCAGGCCTTGATGATCATAATTGCCCAACAGGCGACGCTCATCGCCACGAGCAGCAGCAGCACGAGCTGCACGGTCAGCGTGGCGCTCAACACGTAATCCCAGATCCCCTTGTTCGCCGCGGTCGCGACGACCTCGATTATTTCGGGGGTCGGGGTCAGGGTCTCAGGCATGCGGCATTACCCTCGTTCGAATGTTGGATACCGACGGCATTTTGCGGCTCGTCATAGCACACCCCCTGGTAGCGGGCAAGCCGCCCCCTTGTATGATGACAACAATTTAACAGGAAAAGTTCTATAATAATTGCAGCACCCATTGTGCCAACCCCACAGGGCTTCCTGAGAAGTCAGGCTGCTGATGGTGAATCATCGACAACAGGCGCCCGAGCTGTTAAAGCGCGTATCCGAGCTTAGGTCCGAAGATTGGACGGCGCCGACGATCATCCAGCGCGGCAAGCGTTATTTCGAGCACGGTCATGTCGGGCCGCTGCTGGTTAGGCCCAACGAGATTACCACCGCGGTCAGCGGCAGCGGCGAGGAGCCGTATCAGGTCTATTTCCTCGAGGGAGCCGACGGCTTTATCGCCCTGTGCGAATGCCCGTTCGTGCGCGATCCGTTCTGTAAGCACCTGGTGGCCGTAATCTACGCCTGCCGAGCCGCGATCGCCGGCGAGCTGGAATGGAGGACGGACCAGGGAGCATCGCCGCAGGAGCGCATTGAGAGCGTCCTGGCCCGCAGTGAATTGCAGCGCCTCCGCGAGGATCCGTTTAAGGCCCTGGAGCTCGATGGCTACCTGGTGCAGCACGACCTGGGACTTTCAAGGCTGGGCCTGCGCGCGCGGCTTGATTACGGCGCGCGGATCATCGAACAGACCAACGATGTGCTGCTGTTCGGCCGGCCGCCCTCGGCTTGGCCCCTGGGCTTTGTGCGCGCCCTTGTCAGGTGGACTCTGCGCGATTCCGAGGCGTCCGACACGTTGCTCAGCGGTTTTTTCCACCGGATGTTTAGCTTCGACCGGCGGCTGGTCAAAGAGCTCGAACCGGCGATCATCGCCGCCTGCTTCGGTCCGCCGCACCGTCGTCGCGTGGCCGAGGCGCTACGCAACTCCCTGCGGATCGGACAAGGACTGGCAGAGGAGGACCGCGAATCGATCTGCCAGCTGTGCGAACGCCTGGACAGCGCCTAGTCAGCACTCCGGCTTCGAGCCGGGCACAAAAAAATATCCCCAGAGGTTGGGAGTGAACTAACCCCTGGGGCGAATTTATGGGCGCCCTCTAGGCGTCCATTCGCTTCTGTACAATATGAACGCAAGCATCGTATCCCCGGCGATTCGCAGGTGTCAAATGCTAAATTGACAGCCCCGGAAGGCGGTGATACAGAAGGGAAACGGTTTGGCAGACAACCGGGCCTGATGGGAATGCGGGCATGAATTACATCTTTGGACCCGTCGCTTCGCGCCGCCTGGGATACAGCCTTGGCATAGACATCGTTCCGGCCAATACCTGTTCCTGTGATTGCCTATTTTGCGAAGTAGACCGCACCTCGCGCAAGAGTGTGGAGCGCTCCGCGTTCGTGCACGAAGAGCGGGTGATCGACGAGCTGACCGAGGCGCTTGCGCTGCCGATGAAGGTCGATATCATCACGTTCTCGGGCTCGGGCGAACCGACGCTCAACAGCCGTCTGGGACAGTTGATCCGCCGCGTCAAACGGGTCAGCGAGCTTCCGGTGGCGGTAATCACCAATTCGACGCTGATCGATCGTCCGGACGTCAGGAGCGAGCTGTCAGCCGCAGACATCGTGCTGCCCAGCCTGCACAGCGTAGTCCCCGAGACCTTCCAGCGTCTGTGCCGACCAGCCCGCGGTGTGTCGCTCGAATCGATGATCCAAGGGCTGGCAACGTTTCGCAGCAGCTTTGCCGGACAGCTTTGGCTAGAGGTGCTGCTGGTTAAGGGGATCAACGACTCGCCCCACGAGCTGACGCGCCTGCGTCGCGTAATCGACGAGATCATGCCCGACAGGATCCAGGTCGCCACCGTTACCAGGCCGCCGGCAGACCAGGGCGCGCAGCCGGTCTCGCGCACCTACCTCGAGAATGTCTGCGGGCTGTTCGGCCCGAGTTGCGAGCTGGTCGGCAGCTTCGGCAGGTCCGGCGCGGCCCCGGTTTTAGGGGACGAACGCGGGCGGATGCTCGAGCTGCTCAAACGGCGGGCGGCGACATTGGACGAAGTGATCGAGGCGTTGCAGATCGACCGTAAGCTGGCCAAACAGCTATTGACCGAGTTGGTCGATTCCGGGGCTGTCCAGCACCGGGTCTTCGGCGACCGGGATTTCTACCTGTCGATCAGCGACTGAGCGCGGGCTTCCAGACCATCAATGTAAAAAAGGGCGACCCAATGGGCCGCCCCTGGATGCTGATATTTTGTTATCTACTTATTGTGGATCTTGCGGATCTCGTCGCGCGCCTCTTGGCAGTCGAGGTTGTGTTCCAGGCACTTGACGAAGTGCAGCTCGGCGAATTCGTTCTCGCCCACGTCGCGGTAGATCTTGCCCAGGTTGAGGTAGGCCTGCCACTGACCGGCCTTGATCTTGATCCCCTGCTTGATCGTCTGCTCGGCCTGGCTCAGGCCGGCCTGGCTGTCGTCGAGGTTGAACTGCACCCAACCCAGGAAGCTGTAGGCTTCCGCCAGCTCGCCGTCGAGCTCGATCGCTTTTTGCAACGCCAGTTGAGCCTGATCGAAGTTCGATTCCCCGATCAGATCCTGGCCAATATGCAGTAGCTCCTCGGCGGACTTCTCCTCCATGTCGGGCAGCTCGGGCTCTTCGATCGGCTCCTCGGTTTCCTCTTCAGGCGGAGTAGTCGAGTCGTCCTTATCCCAGGACATGTCTTGCTGTAGAGAGAAATCGTCGATCGCCTCCTGTTCGGGCTTGTATTCCTCGCGCGGTTCGTCGTCGGGCTCTTCCTCGACGTAGTCCGGCACCTCTTCGGCGAGTTCGACCTCGATCTCTTCTTCGTCTTCGGCCGCCTTGGCCAGTCGCGCGGCGTCTTCTCCAATCGCGCTGTCCGGACTCTCGACGTCGCGGGTGACCTCCTGCCTGATGCGGTCGACCGACTCCAACGCCGAGCTGATCAGCTCTTCGTCGATGCTGATCTCGTAGCCCTTGCTCGCCTTGGGCTTGGGAGTTTTCGCGGCCGGAGTTTTGGGCAGCGTACGGGTCTTGCCCACGTTCTCCGGGAAACCGATCAGACCGAGCATATATAGCGCGTAGAGGATCTTGTAGGCGCGCTTGGGCTTCATTTTCGAGGCGTGTACCGCCTGGCGTAGGGTGAGCTTGCCGTTCACCAGCTTCTCGAACATCCTGTTGTCGCCAGGCCCCATCGGCAGGTCGTTGATCATGAACGGCGGGTCGGGCCGTTTAAAGATCAGGCTTTCCTTACGTCCGCGGAACTCGCGCGGCATCTTGTTCATCGGCAGTTTTTCGCGCACGCCCTCGTAGATCAACGCCGGGATGTTCAGGTTGAGTACTTGGTATTCTTCGTCGATGATTCCGTTGTCACGGAAGTAGTACTCGCCCTCGATCCACTCGAAGACCGACAGCAGCTTGAGCCGCACGTGTTCGTTGAGTGCCTGGTAAAGGTCGTGGGGCGTGATGTAGTTGTTCTCGAGCAGCCATTCGCCCTGCTTTTTTTTGGAACGCTTGATCTCTTCCTTGGACGCGAGGTTGACATCCTCGGAGATCAGGTTGCGCTCGGCGAGAAAGTCGCCGATGGAGAGTTTGGGAAAATAGCTGCTGGTAACGTAGACCAGCTTGCCCTTGTTGAAGTGCAGATGAACTTTCTTTTTGCCGTTGGTAAGAGCCAGCACGCCGGTCTTCTCGCCGCTTGCGAAGAAATAGATCACCTTGGGAGTGGGGACCGAGGCCAGACTCCCCTTCATATAATGTGTGCGATCCTCACTTTGCGACATCACCGACTCTCCGCTTAACATGGTTTGCTCAGCAGGTTGCAGTCCCGCAAAAACTTCTCGATTCTCAGGTTGATCACGGCCGGCTGCTCAACGAGCGCAGCAGCAGTCCCGTGCCAGACCTTGAGTAGTTGTGCTTGCGGAATCTGCTCCGCCATTTTCTTCACTACCTTGAACGGAGTCAACCGATCATCCTCGCCGCCGACCACCAGCGTGGGCACAGTGATCTCCTCGAGCATATCCTCGGCACTGTGTTCCATGGCAGCGCGGGTGATCGCGAAGAAGATCGAAAAGTCGATCTGCAACAGGTGATCGAGGAACTCGTTGAAGTCCTTGCGGCGGGCGAACAGCGGGTCGAGGAACATGCGCCTGATTAGCGGGAAGGCCAGCGGGCTGGAGGTGAGCAGCTCGGTAAACAGCTCGACTCCGCGCGGGAAGTTGGTGCCAAGGAAGGTCGTCGCCTGCATCAGCTCACGGCCGTAGCGCCAGTTGAACATCTGCTCGTTGGGCTTGCTGGGGCCGCCGCAGACCAGCACCAGCGCCGCCACGCGCTCGGGCCACAGACGGTAGAGCTCGAGCACGATCTGTACGCCCACGTGGTGGCCGACCAGCACGCACTTGTCGGCGCCCACGTCGTCAATCACTCCCAGCAGATCCTCGGCCAGCGCCGGGATGGTGATATTGCGCAATCTCTCGGGAAAGTACGACAGGCCGTGACCGCGCAGATCCCAGTTGACCACCTGCAGTTTGGGCTTGAAATAATCCACCAACGGCCTCCAGAACGAGGTCGAGAGACCTGCGCCGTTGGTCGTTACCAGCGACGTGCCTGCTCCATATGCGGTGTAATGGATCTTGCAGGAGTCGAAGCCTACGACGTAATTTTGCTTTATTGCTTTCATCTCAATGCGTTGGGTACTCAATTAAACAATCATATCAGACGATGGGTTAGCGTCAAGAATAATGGTAGTCATTTTTGGACCCGGCGGTCGAACTGATGAGACATTGCAGTTTATGCGGCCCTGAGGCTATAACCGAAGAGCTTGAACCACAGATCCCAAGGCGGTGCGGAACATGGACAATCGCAAGCTGATATGGCCGGCGCTGTGCCTGCTGCTGCTGACCGCCGTATTTACGGGATGCGCGCACCGCGAATACCAGGCCGACCCTTACGCCGCCGAGTTCCAGCGCCCCACCGACGAGCTGGCGTCTTTTGACTACGATCGCTCGCCGGTTCCGGTCAAGTGGAAGTACCAGGGCCTGCGTAGCGGCTGCGCGCTGTACAAGGTGCGGTTCCGCGTGCGCGACGTCGAGCTGATCAAAGAGAAGGTAGCCACCGCCTACCTGTTTGTGCCCCTGGAGCGCAACGTGCGTCGGCCGGCGGTGATCATCCTTCCGCCCACCGGCGGCAACTACAATCTGATGCTCAGCTTCGGCGAATACTTTGCGCAGCGCGGATTCGTTGCTCTGGTGTTCAAGCGCCGGGCGCGGTTCTTCAAGCCCGACCGCGAGCTGGATTACAACACCGTGTTGTTCCGCCAGGCGGTGATCGACATCCGCCGCTGCATCGATCTGTTGCAGCAACAGCCGTACGTCGATCCCGAGCGGATCGGGATTATGGGGGTCAGCCTGGGAGCGATCCTCGGCCAGCTTGCGGCCGAGGCCGACCCGCGGATCAAGTCCTGCGTGATGCTGCTCGGCGCCTCGGACCTGCCGCAGATCCTCGTCAACAGCGATTACATAGTCGTGCGCAGGCTGCGCAAGGCGATCCGCGAGCGACACGACGTCTCCAAGAAGGATCTCGAACAGTTCGCGCGCCTCCAGCTGGGCGAGGTCGATCCTTATGCTTATGCCGATCGCATCGACCCGCAGAGCCTGCTGATGATCAACGGCTACTTCGACTGCATCATCAAGTATTCCGTGGCCAAGGATTCCTGGGAGAACAGCGGCCGGCCCGAGATGTACGTTGTGCCCACCGGCCACTACAGCTCGTTTCTCATGATGGGCTACGCCTACAAGCGGATTCAGCGCCACCTGTGCCGCACCCTGGACCACCCCTACATCGATCCCTGACCCAGATCTAAAGGGCCCTTGGGCGTGTTGCCCGACGGCGGACCATGTAGTACTTTTACTCGCCGGGAACCGAATCGCGGACAGATCTTGAGCCGCATTGGTAGCTCTATGAAGAATCCGGGCTTACAGGAGTATCTCGATGCCCACTGACAAGCGATCGGCCAGGATCGCAGGCCCCTCGGGACTGAAGCTGCGCAGTGCGGCCGTCAGCGAGCACCGGTTGCTCAAGGCGTGCGGTACGCTGATGGAACTGATCGGCGAACGAGCCGGGGAGTCGCGTCCAAGCCGCGAATACAAGGAACAACTGAATCGGCTGCTGGGTAGGATCGGCGCGATCACCAGGCTCTACGGTTACCTGGAGTTGATTGAATTCCAGGGCGCGTTGATGGCCAACGACGTGATGCTCGGCTTCGAGTTCCAGCACGATCCCGCGGTTCAGTCGCTGCTGCTGTTGCTGGCCCGCAACCGGTTGCGCCGGATCAAGTTCATGCCCGAACTCAAGTCGGACGAGTTGGACCTGCTGTGCTTCTGGCTCTCCCACGGCATGGTCGACCCCTCCAAACCGCGCGCCACGTCCAATCTTTACCTGACCTTTCAGGCCGGACTAGAGCCGCTGGCCGCGGAGTTCGAGCAACAGCAACAGCCCGCGGTGCCGGTCGAGGGGCATGAGTCGCACACTCCGCCGCTGGGAGTGCTGCGCGAGCCGGTCACCAGCAGCTACCGCTACGACAAGGTGCTCTACGAGGAGCAGGCGCGTCTGGTGGGCAAGCGCAAAGTCAGCATCTTCGTACTCGTGGGCGAGATCCGCCTTGACGGCGCGCTGGTGCGCATCGTCACCGACGAGGGGCTCGCCCAACGCGAGACCAAGAACGGCCAGGCGGCGATTTACTACCTGACCAGGGGCGGCTACAAGGCCGAAGTCAACTACGACAAGTTCACGGTCAATACCGATTTCAACGTGCTCGACGACGATCTGGAACTGGAGGTCGACCTGCAGGCCTATGACAAATACTGAACCGAAAATTATCGTTCACGGCGGGGCGAGCCCCAAGAAACGCACCGATCCCAAACGCCGGGAGGTGGTCGAGCAGGCGGCCGAAGCGGGCTACAAAGTGCTGCGCGAGGGCGGCAACGCCAAGGACGCGGTCTGCAGCACGGTGAGCATCCTGGAAGACGATCCGCTGTTCAACGCCGGCACCGGCAGCTACGTGCAGATGGACGGCACCTGCCGGATGGACGCCTGCCTAATGGATTCCAATCTCAACGTCGGTGCGGTGATCCAGGTCGAACAGGTACGCAATCCGATCCTGGTCGCCCGCCGGCTGCTCGACCTGGGAATCCATTCGATCCTGATGGGAACCCTGGCCACGGAATTCGCGCGCGCCGAGGGTTTCGAGAGTTACGACACGCGCACCGACGCCAAGCTCAAGATCTGGATCGAGCAACGCCATCGCTTTGCCAAGGTGCGGCGGGTGGAGTTTCTCAAGCTGCTGCGCGACCAGATCAAGGGCGAGGCGATGCTCGGGACGGTGGGCGCGGTGGCGCTGGACCGGCGCGGTCGCCTGGCCGCCGGCACCAGCACCGGCGGGCTGGCCGTGGACCTGCCCGGACGGGTCGGCGACGTTCCGCTGGTCGGCTGCGGCACATATGCCAACGCCGCCGCGGGGGTGAGCTGCACCGGTATCGGCGAGAAGATCATCCGCGTGGTGTTGGCCAAGACCGCCACCGACCTGATCGAGCAGGGCGTCGACGCCCAGGCCGCGTGCGAGACCGCGCTGAAGCGGATGGATGCCATCGGCGGCTGGGCCGGGCTGATCGCCATCGACCTGCGCGGCAATCTCGGCGCCGCGTTCAACACCGGTTCCATGGCCCATGCTTCAAGAGGGTAGGCCGTTGCAGGGATTGCCGCTGTGGGCGTTGGCCCTGCTGCTGTTGCTGCCGCTGCTGCTGGGCGCGGCCCAGGTCAGCGTCGGCGGACACTCGGCACTGATCCCCGCTTGGACAATCGAGGGCGAGCAGTACTATGACCTGTCGGCGCTGTGCCGAGCCCTCGAGGTCAAGCTGACCTCGCACCCTGAAACGCAACGCAGCAGCCTAGCCCGCGGCACCTCGCGTTTGGTGCTCGCCCCCGGGTCGCCACAGCTGCTGCTCGATGGCCGAGTGATCCAGCTGCCCTCGCCGCCGCGCTGGGTGCAGGGCGCCGTAGCGGTCCCGGCCGCGTTTCTCGGGCCGCTCTCGGAGCTGCTGGGATCGCCGGTTATCATCGAGTCGTTTACGTCCGATGATCGGCCGGGTGCCGAGCTGATCCGGGCTGCGCTCGAGCCCGCGGCCATCAGCCGGGTGGTGCTCGACCCCGGGCACGGCGGGAGCGATCCCGGCGCGTTGGGGCCCGAGGGCCATTGCGAAAAGGACGTGACCCTGGCCGTGGCGTTGATGGCCAAGCCGATCATCGAGCGCGAGCTGGGGTGCGAGGTGCTGATGACGCGCACCAGCGACGTGTTCGTACCGCTGGCCGAGCGTACGCGCCTGGCCAACGCCTGGGGCGCGGATCTGTTCGTCAGCATTCACGCCAACGGCTATCGCCGCAGCGAGGCCAGCGGGGTCGAGACCTTCTACCTGGCGATGACCGCCTCGGACGAGCAGGCCGCGGCCGTGGCCGCCGAGGAGAACGCCGTGCTCCAGCTTGAGGGCGGGCCCTCACCCGACGCGTTGTCCGACCTGCAGGCAATCCTCTGGGACATGGTGCAGACCGAGGTGCTGCAGGCCTCGGCCGAGGTCGCTGAGCTGATCCAATCGCGCCTCGCGGATTTCGCTGAGACAGCCAACCGCGGGGTCAAGCAGGCGCCGTTTTTTGTGTTGATCGGCACACAGATGCCCGCGGTACTGGTCGAGGTCGGGTTCATCACCAATCCGGACGAGGCCCGGCGGCTCAGCCGACCCGAGGTCCAACTTGAGCTGGCGCGCGCCATTGCCATGGCAATCGTGGATTACGACGCCCGCCTGCGCAACGGCATGTAGCCCGTAATATTCAAGAGCCTTCTACTGCGGGCGTTAGATCTTAATTTTCGGGCGAGAGCAGGTCGAAGGTCTGTGCGATTCCCTGGTCAGGGCCGATCACCAGCAGTATCTCCTCGCCCGCGTGCTCAATGCGGTAGCCCTGTTGCCCAAGCGCGGCGAGATCCCGTCCGTCGAGCTCGTCGTGTTGCGCTACCAGCATCAGCTCATAGGGGCCCGGACCGTGCACCGGCAGACTCAGGGTCCAACGCTCCTGGCCCACTGGTCGCAGGTATGGCTCCATTTGCGCCACGTCCTGATCCGAGAAGGCGTGCGCCAGCTCGAGGAAGACCACCTTGCCCGCGCGCAGCCTTTGTTTATCGCTGCTGAGCAGGTGCGAGGTGCGCAGGCCGTGAGTCTCGATCTGCTGAGCGGCTATCTGCCACGGGCCGGGCGCGAGGGCTTGGCGGTCAAAGGCGCGCGCGCTGGGCCAGGCCACGGCGCACAGCGCAGCGGCCACGATCAGCGACGAGCCCCAGGGTTTGAGCCGCGGGACCAGCCGTTCGAGCAGCAGCGCGATCTCGCGCAAGCCCCAGGCTGCGAGGAACAGCAGCGGAATTAGACAGCCGCCCACGCGCGAGGGCGTGACCCACTGGGCGAAGAAGATGATACCTGCCACGGCGCACAGCCCGTAAAGCGCGAACAGCGCTGCCGTACGTTGCCGACGCAGGGCAATCGAGGTCGCGCCGAGCGCGATCAGCGCCATCAGCGTCCAGTGCAGCCCGCCGCTGTTAAACCAGAAGTTGGGGCTGCCAAACATCACCTCGGCGTTGCGTAGCGGATCGACTACCTCGAGGTAGTCGCGCAACGGCTCGTCCGGCGCAGCCGCCTTGAACGGACTCTCCTGGTCGCCGGTGAATGCGTTGTGCAGCACGTTTCCCGGGTCGGCCAGACTCGGCCCAAGCACGATCAGTACGCCGAGCACCAGCCAGCCGCAGAGTCGCAGGCCCTGCTTGTCCAACTTTCGTCCACGATGCGGGGCCAGGCAGACCAGCGCGCAATACAGCGGCACCACGAGCAACAGCAGGCGATTGACCACGTAGCCGTGGATCGTCATCCCGACCAGCAATCCGGCCGCCAGGTACGGCACCCGCCTGCGGCGCTCGATTGCATATAGCGCGGCCGCGCACGCTGCCAGCCCGACCAGGGCCGAGAGGCCGAAGAAGTTGCGGCTAAGCGCAATCGCCCGATACCAGGGGATCGCGGCCATCAGGGCGAGTAGCAAAATCGCGGTGCGCGCGTCGAACAGCCTGCGGCAGATCAGGCAGGCTCCTGCCAGCAGCAGCAGGTTGACTAAAAACGTTGCCACGTTGAGCCCCAGCGGCCCGAGCCCGAACAGGGCGAAGCACGGCCAGAGCAGCAGCACGTAGGTCAGCGATCCCGCGGCGCTCTCGCTCGACCCACGGTTGAGCTGCAAGCGTTGCCCGATCTCGTCGAGATCCAATCCGTCGTGGAACAGCGTGACCAGGCCGGGCATGTTCCAGGCGGCGTAAAGCTCCTCCAGGCAATAGTCGGGGATCAGCCGTGGCTGAAGGGCTTGGGGCAGGGTGGTCCACAATACGGCGACAACCAGCACAACCGCGGTCGCGATTCGTGTGCCCCTGTCCGCTCTGCTCTTCATCGAGGGGATGATTGCACGGCGCGGCCCGATACGGAAGTCCGTGTCTTGCGCGGCCGATGCGCATCTGTTAATCAGGGCGCGATGTTCAGCCCCCGAATCAGGCTTGCGTTGATCGCGGTTTGTGCGGTCTCGCTGCTGGCGCTATCAGCCTCCTGCCCGCGCCAGAGCGAGCCGACGGAGCCGGAGAAGGGTGCGCCTGCGCTACGCATCGTCTCGCTTTCCCCGGGCGTGACCGAGATCCTCTTTGCCCTGGGATTGGGCGAGCGCGTTGTGGGGGTCTGCGATTTTTCCACGTATCCTCCGCAAGCTATCGGACTTCCGCGGGTCGGCAGTTTGTTCAACACTGACTACGAGGCGATCACTCTGCTCGAGCCGGACCTGGTGATCCATCTGATCTCGGACTACGAGGCACCGGACAAGCTCGCCGTGCTGAAGATTCGCAGCCTGGCCGTGGGCTCGGAAACCATGCCCGAGCTCTACGGCTCCATCGACGCCATTGCCGAGGCGCTGGGCGAACCACAACGCGGCAAGCAATTGAGCGAGCGGATTCGCGGAGAGCTCGAGCACGTGCACGGCCTTGTCGCCGATTTGCCGCAGACCAGGGCCCTACTGTGCGTGGGCCACTCGCCGGGAACGCTGCAAGACGTGTACGCGGCCGCGCCCGGCAGCTTCATCAGCGAACTGGCGGTCATTGCCGGAGCGCAGAACATTGTCGCCCCGGTAGCGCCGAAGTTTCCACGGATCAACAAGGAGACGATCATCGTCGCCGATCCGCAGGTGATCGTGGTGCTGATGACCGACCCCAG
This sequence comes from Candidatus Alcyoniella australis, assembly GCA_030765605.1. NCBI lineage: Bacteria > Candidatus Lernaellota > Candidatus Lernaellaia > Candidatus Lernaellales > Candidatus Alcyoniellaceae > Candidatus Alcyoniella > Candidatus Alcyoniella australis. The sequence continues at coordinate 12,030 of JAVCCG010000085.1, read as the reverse complement.
CGCTGCTGACCCGCAACAGGAGCGCGAGCTATGGGCCACACTGGGGCCTTTAAGCGCGGTGAAGAACGACCGGGTACACCAGCTCAGCGCCCAGGGCGTGAGCGTGGCCGGTCCGCGCGTGGGCGAGCTGGCGCTGGTGATCGCCGGTCTGCTGCATCCCCAGATCAATCTCGATCCGGCCAGCGGCGAGGCGCTATCCGGTGCGGGCGGCGTGCGATGAGCGGCATCGCGATTCACGATGCGGTTTTCAGCTATTCCGAAAAGCCCGTGCTCGACGGGCTGACTCTCGATGTACGCTCCGGCTCGTTCGTGGGCATCGTCGGTCCCAACGGCTCGGGCAAGAGCACGCTGCTCAAGCTGCTCGGCGGACTGCTCAAGCCGCAGCAAGGACGGGTCGAGATCGACGGCAAAGAGCTGGATCAATACTCGCGGCGGCAGGTGGCGCGCAGCATGGCGTTGATCCCCCAGCAGTTGGGCACACAATACCCGTTCAGCGTGGAGCAGGTGGTGCTGATGGGCCGTCATCCGCACAAGGGGCTCGCGCCGTTCGAGACCGCCGAGGATCTGGCCCTGGCCCGCCAGGCGATGGAAGAATGCGGAATCGAGCACTTGGCCCACCGCGCCATGCCCCAGCTCAGCGGCGGTGAGCAGCAGCGGGTGATGGTGGCCGCGGCCCTGGCCCAGCAGCCAAAAATACTATTGGCCGACGAGCCGACCAGCTCATTGGATCTGCACTTTCAGGTCGAGATCTACCGCATCCTGCAACGGCTCAATCGCAGTCGGAACGTAACCGTGATCGCCGTGACCCACGATTTGAACCTGGCGGCGATGTTCTGTCCGCGGATCGTGATGCTATCCAAGGGAACGCTGCGCGCCGACGGAACTGCGGCGCAAGTGATCCGGCCCGAGCTGCTCTCCGAGGTCTACGACGCCGAGGTGCTGGTCGCCGATCGGCCGGATGCGGACCTGCCCTATGTGCTGCCCGCGGTTGGGGACCTCAAGCGATGAGCGGTCTGAGCCTGCGGCGGCTGCTGGCCATCAGCGGGGCGTTCGCCGCCCTGGCCGCGATCGTGGTGCTCATCGCCCCGTTCATCGGCGGGCACCGGCTGGACCTGGGCGAGGCGCTGGGCTCGTGGTCGGATGTGATGCGCAGTGCCGACGCGCGCATCTTTTGGCTGGCGCGTCTGCCGCGCGTGCTGCTTGCGGCGCTGGTTGGAGGCGCGCTGGCCGTGGCCGGCTGCGCATTCCAGGCGCTGCTGCGCAATCCACTGGCGGATCCCTATACATTGGGGGCCAGCTCGGGAGCCGCCCTGGGCGCGGTGATCGGCATTAAGCTGGGCCTGGCCATCAAAGTCTTCGGGCTCTCCACGGTGCCGCTGTTCGGGCTGGCCGGCGCCGGGATCTCGGTATCGATCGTCTACCTGCTGGCCCGCGGACGCAACGGTCTGCCGGCCAGCGTGTTGCTGCTTGCCGGAGTGACGGTCAGCTTTCTGTTCAGCGCGCTGATTTTGTTCGTCCACTACATCGCGGATTTCACCGAGACCTACAGCATGGTGCGCTGGCTGATGGGCGGACTGGACGTGGTGGGCATCTGGGTACCGTTGCGCATCAGCCTGCCGGTGCTCGGCGGCGTGGCGATTTTGATAGGCCTCGGTCCGTCGTTGAACCAACTTGCAGTCGATCCGCAGCTCGCGGCCAGCCGCGGCGTGGACATCGAGCGCACTCAGCGGCTGGCCTATTTCGCGGCGAGTCTGGTTGTCGGATTGTGCGTCTCAGTGTCAGGGCCGATCGGCTTCGTCGGGCTGATCGTGCCGCACACGGTGCGGATGATCGTCGGTCAGGACAACCGCCTAGTGCTGCCGTGCTCGCTGTTTCTTGGAGCGGCGCTGCTGGTTGCCTGCGACACTGCGGCGCGCTCGATCATACCGTCGACGGAGATGCCCGTGGGCGTGCTGACTGCGATGATCGGAGGGCCGTTCTTCCTTGGGCTGTTGCTCAGGGCGAAGAAGCGGGGCCAGTGGTAGGAAGCGTCAAGCCACGAAAAACGAGACGACAACGAATAGCAGGATCGTCCCTGATCCCATTACTCCAGTGAAGAATATCGCTTTTGTGATCATAACAGCCCCCCAAGTCTGATCGTTAATACCTAAAACCTTTATGAACCGTAGGGTTTCACGCATACCCTAATCTAACTAATAAGCAATTCTCGTGCCGAAGGAGTGGGCCGGGTAATTTATCAATAAAATCAAATCGATATCTCAAAGGACGCCCGCAACTTTAGTTTTTTAATCCTTACAGATTGTCAGCTGCCTTACACAGTGTAATCCGATATGGGTTGGGCATTGCTGACATCGAGCGCGATTTACGGTACAAACTGCGGCCGTGAACTTGCTGGATGTACAAGGACTGAGCCTGAGCTACGGCGACAAGGCTCTGTTTACCGACGCGTCGCTGCGCGTGGGCTCCGGCGACAGGATCGGCCTGGTCGGGTCCAACGGCACGGGCAAGTCGTCTCTCTTCCGTCTGATTGAGGGCAGCGTCCAGCCGGACAAGGGGATGCTGAACATGGCCCGCGGGGCCAAAGTCGGCCACCTGCCTCAGGATATCGTGGAAATGACCGGCGACAATCCTTTGGGCACAGTGCTCTCGATGATCCCGGGACGCAACGAGCTAATCAAGGGGATAGCCCGGCTCGAGGCTGACCTCGAGAGTTCCCAGGATGCAGAGGAGCAGCTCGATGCGGCACAGCGCCTGGCGATGTTGCACGAACAGCTCGAGTGCTTCGAGAACACCTACTCGGAACACGAGGCGAAACGGATCCTGATGGGCCTGGGCTTTGTTCAAAGCGATCTGTTGCGGCCGCTGCACGAGTTCAGCTCGGGTTGGGTGATGCGCGTGGCCCTGGCCTCGATCCTGTTCCAGCAACCTGACCTGCTGCTGCTCGACGAGCCGACGAACCACCTCGATGTGCCTTCGATGGCATGGCTCGACGGATTTTTACACGATTATAAGCACTCGATGATCCTGATCTCCCATGACCGGGAATTTATCAATCGCCAGGTGAAGCGGATCCTGGCCCTCGAGCCCGAGGGCTTGCGTTCGCACGTCGGCGATTACGACAGCTATCGGGCGATGCGCGAAAATCTCGAGGCCGAGTTGGAACAGCGCGCCCGGCGGCAGCAGGAGCAGATCGAACGCGCCGAACGTTTCATCAATCGTTTCCGCGCTAAAAACACCAAGGCGCGCGCGGTGCAGAGCAAGATCAAGCAACTGGAAAAGCTCGAACGCGTCCAGGTGCTCTCCCAGCGTAAGAGCGTGCGGTTTACCTTTCCGGATGTGCAGCGCAGCGGCAAGCAGGTGCTTAGGCTGGAGAGCTTGAGTAAAAGTTTCGGCGAGCTTGTGCTTTACAACGGGCTGAATCAGACTGTAGCTCGCGGCGAGCGGATCGCAATCGTTGGGCGCAACGGCGCTGGTAAAACTACATTAATGCGGCTGCTCTCAGGCGATCTCGAGCCCGATTCGGGTGAGGTCCACTGTGGCCACAACGTCGGCATCGCCAGCTACACCCAGCGCCATGCAGACGCTCTGGATCCCAACCTGAACGTTCTTGAAAGCGTCTGGAATCTGGTCCCCTCCATGGCGCAAACCGAGGTACGGCGGATTCTCGGAGCCTTCCTATTCAGCGGTGACGAGGTGTACAAGCAGGTCGGGGTGCTCTCCGGTGGAGAACGCGCGCGGGTGGCCCTGGCCAGACTGTTGGTGCGGCCGGCCAATCTGATGCTGCTCGACGAGCCGACCAACCATCTTGACCTGGAAAGCTCTGAGATGCTGGCCGAGGCGCTTCAAGATTATGACGGTACTCTGGTTTTCGTCAGCCACAATCGGAGTTTCGTCAACCGGTTGGCCACACGCGTCTGGGAAATCGCGGAGGGCAAGCTGACTTCTTTCCCGGGAAATCTCGACGACTATCTATACCATTCCGAACGCCAGTCGGATATTGATCTTAAAAAGGGCTCGGAGGATTCGGCCGGGATCATCCAGACCCCCAAGTCTGAGACAGCCTATGAGCGGCGTAAACGGATATCCCTCGAGAGTCGGAAATACCGCGATAAATTGCGACAGATCACAAATAAGGCCGAAGAGCTGGAAAAACGCATCCATCAGCTTGAACAACAGCAAAGTGAGATGTCCGAGATGCTAGCCGACCCCGAGACCTATCGCAAGGATGACGAGCAGACCCGCGAGTTGGTTAGGCGGTTTGGCCAGAACCGTAAAAAGATCGATGAGCTGACCGCGCGCTGGGAACATCAAGTTGAGCTGACCGAACCATTGCAACGCAAGCTTGACGAACTGAACCACGAGGCCGAGACCGGCGAGGCTAGTCAATAAGCTATTTAAGATTAGGCGTATTGCAGGCCTTTGATTAATTTCACAACAGTGACATCGACGACATATTAAACACGATAAAAGCGACCCTGAGGTTAATTCCAGGCGTTGACTATCGCAACAACCGCCGTTGACAATTTCATCACCAAAAATTAATCGCTAATAACAGCAGGTTATGGCGAAACGGCGAATTGCAGCAAAATCGCCGTTGAATTTTTCCAATTTCAGCGATCGATCATAGCTATAGGAAGTATTGAAAGTGATGATCTGTCAACTCTGTTAGTCATTGAATTGAGAGGATAATAAAATTTAATCCAAATTAATATCTCAAATAACATTGGTTGGCGCGATTCTTGGATTAATTAGGTGCGGAACAGGCAATAAGGGAGGCAAAAATGGTTCCAATCCTAGTAATTCTCACGTTGGCAGCATTCATTTTGATCGACGCGCTGGTTGTGCGGAGGTTAGCAGAAAAAAAGGCAAACGTAATCGTAAAAGCAAACACCGAGCAGGCGGCTCCAGAGTTGGAGCAGCAGCAGGATCGTCTGTACCACGAGGGTCACACCTGGGTCGAGGTCCAGCGCGCGGCCGTTGCCGTTGGTCTGGACGACTTTGCCAAGCGATTCATTGGCGATATCGAGCAGATCGACGTTCCGTCGCCTGGCGCCAAGATCAAACGCGGCTCCAAGCTGTGGACGATCAAGTTCGGCGACCGCAAGCTTTCGCAGCCTGCGCCGATAAGTGGCCGGATTATCGAGGTTAACAAGCGCGCGCTGAAGAATCCGCACTTGCTGGTCGATCCGGATGGCGGCGAGACCTGGATCATGAAGATCCTGCCCACGGCTCTTAATAGTGAACTGCACGACCTCTACAGCAGCTCCCGATTCGCCAAGTGGACGGAATTCCAGCGCAACCGCTTTTTCCGCGATGCGTTTCCGGACCTTGGCATGGTTTACGGCGACGGCGGCGAGCTGGTCGAGGGCGCGGCCCTGACGCTCGACAAAGAGCAGTGGGAGCAGCTGGCCAGCCAGATGTTCTACAACCGCGAAAAGAAAAACTCCAAAGGAAATTAGGAGGTTACCATGGTAGTCATCGGCGTGGCAGCGGCATTCGCGATCGCGATCTCAGTCGACGGCGTACTGGCGATGGTCAGGCACCACAAGGCCCAGCAGCCCGCGGTTCCGGGCGCACAGCGCGTCTCGGCCTAGGGATTCAGGGCCATGAGACTCGAGACGGCAGCAAGGAGATAGATGATGGACTCCTTCCACACCTTCGTAGATTACGTCTTATATACCAAGTACTTCGAGTATGCGCTGGCCTTTGGATTCATGGCGCTGTTCCTACTGTTCTACGTGCTGATGCACAGCCCGCAGCCGGTCCGACAGGCAGCGGCCGAGGCGCGTACTCCGCTTGAGGCCACCGAGGCCCATCAGGTGCAAGGTATTGTAGTTCCAGAGGATATCTACTTTCACCAGGGCCATACCTGGGCCAGGGTGGAGGACGACCAGACGGTAAGCCTGGGCCTGGACGACTTTGCACAAAGCCTGTTGGGCAAGATCGATGGCGTGCAACTGCCCGATATTGGACAGGATTTGCATCAGGGCGCCAACGGATGGTCGCTGCAGGCCGACGGCAGGCGGATCGAGATGCTTTCGCCGGTTGACGGCGAGGTGGTTGAGGTCAACCGCAATGCGCTGGAACACCCCGAGACCATCAACAGCGACCCCTACAACAAGGGTTGGCTGCTGCGGGTAAAGTCGGCCAACATCGCGCAAAACCTGAAGAATCTGATCCAGGATAAGCTGGCCAAAGTCTGGACCGAGACCGCGGTGGGCGTGCTGGCCGCGCGCTCGGATGCGGCCCTGGGCACTGTGGTTGCTGACGGCGCACTGCTTAAAAGCGGCATGGCACGCCAGCTCGACCCGGAGCATTGGGACGAGATCTGTCGCGAGTTCTTCCTCACCAACTAGCCTCCCTCTTGCTCAGATACTCCCCCACAAGCCCAAAAAGGGCGGTGGGGGATTTGCTTTTTCTAACAATGAGTATACGCGACAATGTCAAGTATTACTTGATATGCTGGATTTCGCTGTTTTGCCGGATTTTGTCTTAATTATTCAACCGCTTAGAATCTAACCCCTGGTAAAATACTTTAGGACTTGCATACGAATTGGGATTTCAAATCACAGATTTCGTATAGGTTACGAAGCGCGTATAGTCGTTGAAATTACTTGGTAATCGCGATTTGGCTCCATGCGATGTTCATATACTGTTTTTCCCTGCCGCGCAAGTTGCTGATTAATCAGGGTAATCTTGAAACCGCATGCATGCGATAATCTTTCGAAAAAAACCGCGATTTTCCTGTAATTTCGCGCAAGTACGACAGGGCTTAGTTGATCGCATAGGTTGAGTTTTCGCCGGTCTGTAAGGTGCTGATTCTAATGCGAAATAATCGCATGGAAAATTTGGCAAAATATTATGTCAACTAGCCGCCCCCGCACTTCTTTTTCCAATCGCCGTTCGTGATTTAGATTTCAATGAGCACCTTTATATTTTACCAGGGGATGGGGAGGTGTGTCAAATGCTTTTAGACTTTGTTGGCCCCAATATCATCAGGCGTGAGAGGCACGTAATCTTATAAGCCATTAAAAACAAGAAGTTGAAAATTAGTTAGGTATCGTGTCCCTGGAACCCCCCTGGAACTCCCTTAATCCCCACAAGCTACTGCGTATTTTTCCTTGACATAGCAGCGTAATGAATTATAATTTGGAGCAGTTCATTGAAACACAAGGCACAATTCAGACGGGGGTTCGACTCCGACCGCCTCCACCACGATCCCCTAAAAAGGACTGTCTCTCTGTTCTGTAGCCCCACCTTGGGGCTACCGTCGTTTGTGGCGTATAAGCGCTTGATATAAAGGGATTTACCACCTCTCGCGCCGCGCCTGGCGGCCTGCTCCAATCGGACTGGCTCGCTGCCCCAGACGCACATTTTGCCCCGATTTTACCCCATTTTCTCTCTCTTTCTCCATGTCGTTCGGACTTTGCCCATCAAGTCCGATCGCAAAGAAGCTGTTGAATATACGGGTCATTTTAGAAAGCGCTGTTTTTTTCGTGACAGTTACACTCGGAGTAGCAAGAGATGCTGGCGTCGAAAAGGCAGGGACCCGGTCCGAACATTAGCCGGTCGTTCGCCAAAAATAGATCGGGCGTTTGGATGTTTGTGATCGCCGGTCGAAAAGCAACACCTAAAACAGCACAACGAATCAAGCATTCATGTTGACAGGATAGGCCAAATTTGCCATGCTCGCAAGACGTTGATTTCATTGGCGGACGAGTTTTAGCGAGGGACAGGGATCAAAATTAGCTTGATCTCGCGAGCGTGAAAATAGTATCGTCGGATTCATCGGGAATCCGACAACCGGGGCTAACCCAGAAGCCGGGTTTGCTCAGGTTTTGAAACAGGCTCAGATACAGAAAGAAAAGGAGTTAATGATGGACGACAAACCGTATTGCACAATCTGTGGCGAAGAAGTAGTGGGGGAACACCGCAAACTCCAAGCTACCGCCAACTTCAAAACTCCAACCAAAGAAATTGCACCAGGGATGCATATTCCTCTCTCCAAACCAGTTACAGTTTATATGTGCACCAATACAAACCAATGCCAAAGAACAGGAGAATATAATTTAACAAAATTAGGCATTTGTGAGCAATGTGGATATGTTTACTTTCCTGAAGGTGGTTGGATGTTGGATCTCGCCGATAAAATGGCAAAAGATGGTGTGTCTGATTTTGAGATTAATTGCCCAAAATGCAAAAAGTCTCTAAATTTTACCAAAGAAGAAATCAAAAAATGTTGGAGCTTGAAGTTTGGAGACTGAATCGCCCCGGGTTCTTCGGAGACTCGGTTAGTTGAGTCCAGCCACCGCGGCTGGTGTCTCAATCTGGTCATGATACATCTTTTCGTACTCTGCGGGTGGAAGATATCTGAGCGGCTCGAGAAGCCTTCGGTTGTTGAACCAATCCACCCATTCCAGGGTTGCGTATTCCACGGGGTCAATGCCCCTCCAGGGACCGTCTTTCCAGATGACCTCGGTCTTGTAGAGGCCGTTGATGGTCTCGGCGAGGGCGTTGTCGTAGGAGTCTCCCACGCTTCCCACCGACGGCACGATGCCCGCCTCGGCCAGGCGATCGGTGTAGCGGATCGAGAGGTACTGCACTCCCCGGTCGCTGTGATGGATGAGCCCGGCGTCAGGAGCTCGGGCTGCCAGGGCCTGCTCCAGGGCGTCCAGAGCGATGTCGCTCTTCAGCGACCGGGACACCCGCCAGCCCACGATGAAGCGGGAGAACACGTCGATGATGAAGGCGACGTAGACGAAACCCGCCCATGTCGCCACGTAGGTTAGATCGGCCACCCAGAGCTTGTTCGGGCAGTCCGCCTCGAAGGTGCGTTTGACGAGGTCTGCGGGCCTCTCGAGCGCCTCATCGGCAACCGTGGTGACCTTGAAGGCACGCCCCCGAACCACGCCCCGAAGCCCCATGGCGCGCATCAGACGTTCGACCGTGCAGCGGGCCACGTCGATACACTCACGGTTGAGCTGACGCCAGACCTTGCGAGCGCCGTACAGCTCGAAGCTCTCCTTCCAGACCCGTTGTATTTGGTCTCGCAGTTGCTCGTCGCGTCCGGCACGCTTGGGCCGCTTACTCGGATCCTCGTGCCGGACGCGGTGCTCGTAGTATGTCGACAGGGCGATCGGCAGCATTGCGCAGATCGGCTCGACCCCGTACGCGTCTCGGTGCTCCTCGATGAAGTCCACCATCATTTCGGTTTGCGGTCGAGCTCCGCCTGTGCGAAAAAAGCCGCTGCCTTGCGGATGATCTCGTTCGCCCGCTTCAGCTCTTTGTTCTCCCGCTTCAGTGCCTTAAGCTCTTCTCTTTCCGAGGTCGTCAGCCCCTCCCGCTTTCCGGCGTCACGCTCCGCCTGCAGCACCCACTTGCGCAGCGTCTCGGCAGTACAACCGATCTTCCCAGCGATCGAACAGATCGCCGCCCAGCGTGAACCGTGCTCCGCCTCGTTCTCCAGAACCAGGCGAACCGACCGCTCTCGCACCTCGCGTGAATAAGTTTTCCCTTTTCCCATAACTCCATTCTCTCAATTCTTGAAGCCTCCGGGAAAGTCGGGGCGGTTCAAACGATCAGGTCGGCTGCTAATTCCGCTCGCAGCAAAATCGGGGGCCGAAGGTTCCGCCAACGGCGGAATTCCTCTCGGGGTCCCAAGCGCAACCCGTGAGTTCTCAGAATTGTGTCGGAGAGAGACAAATCCTAGTTAACAGGGATACCAGATTGTACGTTTCAAGTGATTTTGCTTGACAGAGGACATCGGGTACTTGTATAGATGAGTCATACAAATATGAATCGGGCTTGCGCAGGGGCATCGGTGCGGGCTTCGTTTCGAAGGGTAGTGGAAACGCCCCGTCTCAGCGGTTGATATGGGGAAGAACGATTATGGGGGTTGGAGGCAGTCCTTCGTGGGAGACCAGGATCCTCAAAAACGTGATATAATAGACATTATATCCGATATTCCCACTTATTTTTTCATTTTTTTGTTGATATTGGCATGTGCGGCTTGTCTATATTTTTTCATCGACATCTTGAATACCCACAACAAGCTTTTATCAGCAGCGGTCGTTGGGATTAATATTGCACTGATATGGATACTTTATCATACTATAGAAAAGGACATGCATGGTAATATTTCAGTCAATATCGCAACCGGCATTCTTGCCTTGTTGATATTTTTGTTCTGGTCCGGCATTCGTTTAAAGGGTATCGCGGCCGATGTCGAATATGAATCTCATCCTATTACATCAGTTTTTTATGGTAAAATAGATTGGGAAATGCCTATTCTCATGAGTCTAATTCCACACTTTTTATTGTATTTTCTACCTGTCCGCTTTGTTTATCTACTGGGCTTTAAGAAAGAAGGCGGAATAAAGGATGACAGGATGATCAAATGCATGCGTTACCTTTTCTACTTCATGTTGGCATTTACGGTTCTGTGCTTTATAAGCCCAATTGAGAAAGCGATTTATCTGGAACAGATATCAATGTTTTGCATTGGGAGAACCTAGTGGGGGGTAAAGCTAAACGGGATGCGAGCCTACTCCGTATCGCCAAGGGATAATTCCGGGGACACGATACTTAATTGCTTGCCGGTAGATAGGGCAATTTGATTAGGCATCGTGTCCGCACGCCTCATCGAATTTCACCCGCAGCAGCCGGAATCGTCGTCGTCCGATTCATCATAATAAAAAATGCCTGAATAGACTACCTTAATACTATCAATGCATACCCCATGATCATGCCCGCCTACATACCTAAAGCGAAAATAAATTCCGTTATAATAACAATCATAAGGTTCATCAATTGTTGAAAAATTAATTTGAGATAATCCATTGGGATCTAATGTGTCGCCAGGTATGAATTCAATGCGATTCCAGGGACTATTAGCAGTATTGCATCGATAATCAATTTTCAGCGGATCATCATGGTAGTCATAATCATCTATGTATGCCCACAAATGGACAGTATATGATCTTTCATCCGCGCTTTCCATCTGGCTGCTCAAAGTGAGCAATGGCGTTATCAACTGCTCGTCATACGCCTGATCTTCCTCAGCTTCTATGTAAGCCAGTTTATTACCGTCATGGGGCAGGCAACTGCCATCGAACTCGACTGAGCCCTGCTGCCAAGTGCTGTCAGGGTTGGTCTGAATCAGACGCCAGCCCTCTGGCGGAAACTCATTCTCAAAATCTTCCTCTAACAGAGTAAAACCTTTACGTTCGCCCCTATCGTCGGCCACTACATAGAAGGAAAAAAATAACAAAGTAATTAAACAGATTATCGGAACTATCGATTTAAAAACCATATTATTTTTCCTTATGCTGTTTGAGAGAGTTCGGGGGACACCATACTTAACTTGGACTTGATAGTCCTTGTCGCAGAAAAAGGTCGGTAGGCGGCGATTGTCCCGCTGGGTCACGTGATGCGGGGTTGATTCAGCCACATTCCGAGAAATTCGCAACATGCGCTTAATATATTACTACGCCAGTTAGACGTCAATAGTTAAGTATGGGTGTCCCTTGAACTACCCTTGAACTACCCCAAGCAGACAATAATCTGTCCCAGCATTCAGGTGGGCATGTCAAATGGTCGGGAATTCAGTATCATGGACAATAATTGGATGGGGGAGTCATGAGTGACGATGGCCGGGAATTTTGGACTGTAGAGCGGGCGCGGGAGTTTGCCGGGAAATGGTTGCCGGCGTGGACAGGCAATCGGCCGGAGGTGTTGGCCGCGTTCTACACGGACGATGCGTTGTACCTCGATCCGTCGGTGCCGCAGGGGGTTCGCGGCAAGGCAGCGTTGACGGAATATTTCCGCAAGTTGTTGGCGCAAAATCCGCAGTGGGTTTGGACCCAGCGCGAGGCGGTGCCCATGCGCGATGGCTTTGTCAATCTGTGGCGCGCCGAGATCCCGGTGAACGGCAAGACATTGGTTTGCGACGGCGTGTGTTTGGTGTTTCTGCGCGACGGTCTGATCTATCGCAATGAGGTCTATTTCGATCGGGTGGAATTGCTGGCGTTG